>CAZXRI010000009.1:0-7928 GCA_964642765.1 uncultured Methanosarcinales archaeon
TTTTTACCCAATGAAGTTAATTCATATAATCTGCCTTTTCTTGTATTCTCATTAAGGCACATGACAAGATTATTCTCTTTTAATTCCTTCAAGAACATGCTGACATGATTAAGCCTGATGTTTATTTTGCCAGCAATCTCAGACGGAGTTATTGTCTCATCTCCTATTGCTTTGACAATTTTCAGGCGATAATCGCTTGATTTCAATAGGGAAACTGCCTTAACCATCTCTTTTTCCATAACCCTAATATTAATACATAGATATTTAATATTAGTTACATCTTAAGTATAAGATAGATATATAAATACTTTTGGTTATAATCTCTTTCTCTCAAAATCTCCTGCATACATCCTTCTCAAGCTCCTCACTTAAGCGGAAATTCTCGTCGAAATCAACAGGAACCTCAATCACAACAACATTATCAGTTGCAATTGCTTTCTTAAGAGCAGGAAGCAAATCATCAGCTTTTTCAATCCGGATTCCAACAGCGCCAAAACTCTCAGCATACTTGACAAAATCAGGATTGTTAAATTTCTGCCCAAATTCTTTTTTCAGATGCAATTTCTGCTTCCATGATGTAAGCCCGAATCTCCCGTCGGAAAACACAACAACAACAAACGCAAGATTCAATCTTTTGGCTGTTTCAATCTCCTGTGAGTTCATCAAGAAACCTCCATCTCCTGTAACAGCAACAACCTTTCTGTATGGCTTCGCAAGCTTAGCAGCAACAGCTCCAGGAAGTGCAATTCCCATAGATGCAAACCCGTTAGAAATAATTACCTTATTCGGAACATAAGCAGGAAACATCCTCGCAATCCAGATTTTATGAGCTCCCACATCGGAAATAAGGATATCCTCATGCGCCATTGCATCTCTCAAATCAAGAATAATCTTCTGAGGCTTCATCGGAAAATCCTTGCTCTCCTTAAAATGCTCAAACTCCTTGACGATAAACTCCCTCAGCTTCATTGGATAAGGATTAGCCTTCCTAAAATCAACCAGCTCAGCAAGCCTCTTCAAAGTAAACTTAACATCTCCGACCAGCTCAGCATCAACGCGATAACACTCATCAATCTCGCTTGCATCAGGACCGATATGTATTATCTTCTTATCTTTGTGCGGATTCCAATAAGATGGGGAATACTCAACAATATCATAGCCGACAGTAATAACCAAATCAGCCATATCAAAATTACACATCACATAATCCCTTGCCTGCATCCCGAGAGTAAACAAAGAAAGCGGATGCTCATAAGGAATAACACCCTTGCTCATAAAAGTATTCGCGACATGCACGCTGATTTTCTCAGCAAAACCAACAAGCTCCTTGGAAGCATCCAGCCTAATCACACCATTCCCAGCCAAAATAACAGGAGACTTTGCATTCCTCAGCAAATCAACAGCCTTTGCAATCTCAGAATCATCAGGCACAAACTTAGGATTAGGTGTAATTCTCAGAGGAGAAACATCATCACCTACGGATTTTCTTGCAACATCCTCAGGCAATTCAATATGCGTTGCTCCCGGCTTCTCTAGCTTTGCAATCTTAAAAGCCTTCCTCACAACCTCAGGAATAATCTCAGGATAAACAACAGTGCTATTCCATTTAGTAAACGGACTGAATGCCTTCACAATATCAACAAACTGATGAGATTCCTTATGCTGTTTGCTCAGCTCTCCTTGTCCTGTAATCGCAACAATCGGGACATTATCCAAATCAGCATCAGCAACACCAGTAATTAAATTCGTTGCTCCTGGACCAAGAGTTGACATGCAGACTCCTGCCTTGCCTGTAAGCCTTCCATAAACATCAGCCATAAACGCAGCTCCTTGCTCATGCCTTGTTGTGATGAATTTTATTTTTGAGTCAGAAAGAGAAATCATCAAATCCTCATTCTCCTCTCCAGGAAGTCCGAATATAAACTCAACACCCTCATTCTCGAGGCACTTCACAAACAAATCGCTTGCTTTCATCTTACAGAGGATGTAAAGCATGGATATTAAAGGTTTTGTTTTGACAGAAAAGAATAAAACTCCCCTCTCATTTCTTCTGCAGCAGTATATTTCTTGAATTTTTAGTCGTATAATAAAACACTGCGCCAAGACCAGCCAATGCCAAAAGCAGAACAATTCTCTGCAAAGGAGCAGGAGATAATCTCTCAGCATCTATAACATCAAAGATTCCGCTTGCAACTGCATAAGAATCCTGATAGTTCAGATAAGCTGCCACAGCATATTCTCCATATGAAATATTTGAAGGCAGCGTGAATGACTTCATGTATGACACTTGAGACTCAACCTCAATTGTTTCTGTCTCTGTCAATACAGTTGTTCCATCAAGGCTTCTAATCACATAATTAATAGTTACAGGCACAGTTCCGCCCATAATATTCACAAGCGTAATCTGCGTTTTCAGAATATTCCCTCCTGCAACACTCTGATATTCAATAGGTATATCGAGAGAAATATCAAACAAAGCCTCTCTGCTCTCTACCATAATTATAACAGGCGTCTCATCCTCAATTTCCTCAAACTGTGTTTTTGCAAGTATCTTTCCTGTATACAATCCAGCTTCATCATATACAAATTTTGCAGTAACCTCCTTCTCCTCTCCACCTTTTAATTCAAAGAATGATTCAGATAAGCTGGCGTCAATTGTTTCGGAAGATAAAGTAACATTAAAAGTTACGTCTCCAGTATTCCTTACAATCAATAACTTTTGCACAACCCTGCCTTGGGTAGTATTTTCTATTATTTTATCAGGGATAAGGTCAAGGCTTCCCAATCCAGTTCCTATCAAAGAGCCATCTCCTCCAGTTCCTCCTGTTCCTGCTGGCGCAGTTCCTCCACCGCCGCCAGGTGAACCACTATCAGTATCATCATCATCTGAATCTGTCGGTGTTTCTGCAAGAGTTGTCCACAAAAGATGGAAGTGGCTAACATTAAGAGTCATATTTCCCGTCGAAGAACTATAACTCAGCTCATTGCATATTGATGTTGGGCATGTTGCACTATCTCTCAAAATATAAGGATCAGTATAAGCAAGCTGACACAATGTAATATTCGCAGACTTATTCAACTCAGGAATTGCAGTGCTATTCAGATAAACCTTTCCGATAGAAATATTCACATGCTTATTCAAATCTCTTCCCCTTCTCAAATCCAAAGGCTGGAGATATTTCATCTTACCAATGCATGAGCCAACAACCTCAAGAGTAAACTCATCAACTGCACTCAAATCAGCAACCTGAGACAAGTCAGTTGTTGTGCCTGTAAACTCAGTAGCATTAAACACAATAATCTGCCAGATTTCCGACGAATTTACATTCCCTGCAACATCAGTGCAATTAACACTCCAATTATGATTCCCGACGGGAGCACCAAATGTAATATTAACAGATACATTCAAAGGCGTAGAATAATTCACAGCCATTGACTCATTCTCAATATAAAGAGTGCAATGGTCTATCCCAACATTATCAGTAACATTAAACCTGAAAGTAATATTCGGATTCATAACCACAGAATAATTCAATGGGCTGATAAGATGAACTGCCGGAACTGCAAAATCAAAATTAAACAGCCATGTCTCAGCAGAAACATTTGAATTATTTGCGCTGTCCCAGCAAGTAACATTCCAATAATGCGCACTTGCATTAAAGTTATAGACGCTTGCATTAGACGGTGTTCCATTCATGGAAACAATATTTGAAACATTCACAACACCATCTATGGTAAGATTGCATAAGAGAGAATCATCAAGATTATCAAAAGTAGTCCAGTTAAATGTAACATTAACACTCGGCACATATGAATTATTTAATGGATGCGTCAAATTAATCCATGGCTTTATTGTATCAACATGGAAAGTAAAGTTAGTTGCATTATACCCTAAATTCCCGACGGTATCATTGCAATACACATCCCACAAATAAGTCCCGTTGGTAAGATTAATCACAAATGAATTCTGAACACCAGAGGAAATTCCTCCTTTTGTCATATTAGTTCGGTATTCAGTGCCATTGAAATTCCCGAATAATGTACAACTGTCAATTCCTGTAATATCGGTAGCTGTAAACAACAATGTAATCTCGCCGTAATTAAACCATGAATCATTTGCAATATCCAGCGTTACAGTCGGAGGTGTGTTGTCAATATAGAACAGCCATGTATCTGATATGTTTGAGTTGGTTGCATTATCAATACAAGTAACATTCCAAGTATGGTTTCCGTCTCTGAATCCATTCACAGAAACATTTGCATTCAATCCATTCAGAGATTCTATGCTGGATACATTCACAACACCGTCGAGAGTTACATTGCACAGAAGGCTGTCATCAAGATTATCATAAGCAGTCCAGTTAAGTGTAAGATTTACCCGTGAAGTATTATAATTATTAATCGGCGACTTCAATATCACAGATGGCTTGATGCTGTCAACAAAGAATGTGAAATTATTCTCGCTGAATCCTCCTGTCAATGCAGTGTCATTACAGAATACATTCCACAAATAAGTTCCGTTAGAGAGATTCACCTTGAACATATCAGGAACACCAGATGAAACACCTGTCTTGGAAACATTTGCTCTCCATCCGTCGGAGAAATTTCCCCAGAGCTGGCATGCAGCAATATCAAGTGTATCATAAGCTGTGAAATTTAATGAAACATTCCCATTCTGGAACCATGTATTATTTGGAGTATTCAGGATGATTAAAGGAGGCGACGGCTCAACCGAGAATAATCGTGTTTCTGATGTATTAACATTAGACGCATTATCCATGCATGTAACCTTCCAGAGATAATTCCCGACGGCAAATCCGCTTACAGTAACATTTGTATAATTATTTGCCTGCGATTCAACATTGCTGACATTAACCTCATTGTTAATTGTCAGATTGCATGTCAATCCTGTATCCATGTTATCAACAGCAGTCCAGTTGAAAATTACATATGCTTGTCCAGAAACATATCCATCAGCAGGCTTATTCAGGATAATTCCAGGAACAACACTATCTACAAAAATGGTATAATTCTGAGAGTAATACCCGACATTTCCCGAGGTATCATTACAGAATACATTCCACAAATAAGTCCCATTAGTAAGGTTTACTGAGATGTTTGTCGAAACACCTGAAGAAATTCCTCTTGATGTGCTGTTTGACTTCCATGTTCCATCAAAGTTTCCATATAATGTGCATGCCTCTATGCCGCCTTCGTCAGTTGCTGTGAATCTCAGAGGAATATTTCCGTAATTAAACCATGTGCCGTTTACAGTATCAAGGATTACAGTCGGAGCTCCAGAATCAACCCTGAACTGCCATGTCTCAGAAGTATTTATATTTGAAACATTATCCCAGCATGAAACATTCCATAGATGAACTCCTGTGCCAAGACCAGAAATTGTAACATTTACCATCGAGGAATTTGCAGACGGCACATTTGACACATTCACATTATTGTCCAATGTAAGGTTGCAAGTAAGATTAGATGCAAGATTATCATAAGCAGTCCAATTAAAAGACAATCTCGATAATGATGTATTGAAATTATTTATAGGTGATGTGAGGTTAATCCATGGCTTTATTGTATCAACATAGAAAGTAAAGTTATTCTCAGCATTTGCAATATTTCCTGCTGAGTCATTGCATTGAACATTCCAAAGATATGTTCCGTTAGTAAGATTAATCCTAAACTCGTCCTGCACTCCTGATACAATTCCTGTTTTTGTAATATTTGAAAGCCATGAGCCGTTGAAGTTTCCATACAATATACATGAATCAATTCCACTGCCGTCGGTAGCAGTAAACAGCAGGCTGACATTACCATTCTGGAACCATGTTTTATTTGCAGTATTCAAAACCACAGACGGACTTCCTTGGTCAATTGTAAATTTCCATGTCTGGGAAGTATTAATGTTGCTTGCATTATCAGAGCATGTAACATTCCACAAATGATTTCCAGATGCAAAATTATTTACAGTTACATTATAAGCTGTGCCATTCAAAGATTCAATTCCTGTAACATTCACAACATTATCAATTGTCAGATTACAGCTCAATCCTAAATCCATATTATCGTATGCAGTCCAATTGAAAGTTAGATTCACAATTGACGTATTATAATTATTAATTGGTGAGTTCAAAGTAATCCATGGCTTGATGCTATCTATGTAAAATGTATAATTCTCGGCAGCAGTTGCAATATTTCCAGAGGTATCATTGCACTGAACATTCCACAGATAAGTTCCGTTGGTTAGGTTTACTGTGAAATTATTCTGCACGCCTGAAACAACTCCTGACTTGGATGCATTTGGCTTCCATGTTCCGCCGAAATTACCTAATAAACTGCAGCTGCCTAATCCTGTTGGATCAGTTGCTGTAAATTTCAGCAGCATTTCTCCTGAATTTTGCCATGTATTATTTGCAGTATCAAGAATCACAACAGGATTCAAACTGCTTACAATAAAAGTTCTAGTTTCAGAAGTATTGATATTAGAGGCATTGTCCCAGCATTTAACACTCCAAGTATGAGTTCCTCCTGTAAAATTCATCACAGTAATATTTGTCCTTGTGCTATTCAGCGATTCAATACTTGTAACATTTACAACATTATCAACTGTCAGGTTGCATGAAAGACCTGTATCAAGATTATCAAACACTGTCCAGTTGAATGTTATAGTTGTATCAGTAAAAAACGCATTATCCGACGGAGCTGTAAGGTTTATTGACGGCTTGCTTGTATCAACAATAAAGGTATAATTCTCAATTGCAAATGCCCTATTGTCCAAAGTATCATTACACTGTACATTCCAAGTATATATTCCGTCGGTGATATTGACAGATAAATTGCTTGGGACTTTAGTAACGACATCTGAGCGAGAAGCATTTGCCTTCCACTCTGTGTTGAAATTTCCGTACAATGTACATGAGCTGATTCCTGCTGCGTCCCTTCCTGTGAATCCCAATAATACATTTGTGGTGTTAAACCATGTATTGTTTCCTGTATTTAATGTTACAACAGGCGGAGTGTTTAAGATATTGAAAAGGCGGCTCACTGTTGAAGTATTTGTGTTTGTTGCATTATCCCAGCAAGTAACATTCCATAAATATCCGCCCTCAGGCAGGTCATCAACAGAAACATTTGTCCTTGTGCCGTTCAGTGATTCAAATGCCTCGACATAAACAGTTCCATTGATTGTCAGGTTGCATTTCATTCCCCAGTCAAGATTATCAGTAACATTCCAGCTGAAGTTAACTATCTCTGATGCAAGGCTGAATGAATCAGCAGGACCATCGAGATATATTGTTGGCGGTATTGTATCAATGTAGAATGTAAAGTTGCTTGCATTAGTTGCACTCAATCCTATTGTATCATTGCACCATACATTCCAGTGATAGCTTCCGTTAGGCAGATTATATGTAACATTTGCCATTACACCTGAAACCACATTGGTTATTGTCTTATTCTCTCGCCATGTTCCGTTAAAGTCTCCTGACAAGATGCAGGTGTCAACACCATTTACTGCTGTAACATTAAACCTTAAAGTGATATTTCCCTCTTTCTGCCATGTATCATTCTGTGGATAAAGCCTGACAATCGGCACAGGAGGCACATAATTGATTGTAACATTGTAAATCTCAGGCGAGTATGATGTAGATGAATTCTCTTTCTCGAGAAGCAGCTTATACTGGAAATATCTGTTATCATCAATAGACAATGCCTGAGGATCATAATCTGCAATATCAATATATTCCTCTCCTGAGCATTGGTTATCATTACAGCTTCTGACACTTACATCAAGTCTAATCTGTGCCATATTATAGATATTGCTTATCTCTGAGGAAGTCAATGCCCTGTCAAAAATTGCAAGCTCATCAAGATATCCATTAAAGAACCCATCAGTTAAGATATAGCTTCCGATAGTTAGA
>CAZXRI010000009.1:7938-15402 GCA_964642765.1 uncultured Methanosarcinales archaeon
TGTTCTTGAGCCGACTATATTTCCGCTTGCTCCCTTTGAAGCTACCCGATTAGCATCAACGTATAACGAGACATTTGTAGAGTTATAAACACCTGCAACATAATGCCATGAATCATCCCAATTGAAATCAAAGGTTGGTGTTGTCACAAGACCAGATGTGGTTGCAACTCCAAAGTATAACTCTCCGTCATCTCCAGTAAACAATGATGTTCCGTTGCATGGGCAAATCATCTTTCCTTTTGTAATAATATACCTGTTTGGACCCTGCGATTGACCTTTTACCCAGAATGAATAAGAAATCTCATCTCCTACAATATTCAAGCTGTCAGAGTCAGGCACAACAACTGAATCATTTATACCATCGAATCTCATGTTTCCTCTAAGCCCTTTTTTTGCAGGTGTTGAATTGAAAGTCGGGCAGGCATTTCCAGAGCAATAACCGCCTGAAGAATTCCCGCTAAAATCATAGAAAATATTATTGTTCTCTCCGAATAAAGTGTCATTATTGAAATGCATGAGCAGGAGATTTCTTTCCATATCAATTGGCTGGATGCTTGCATTTAGCAATACCTGAGGTTTTCTCCTGCTTGGCAATTCTCCAATCCCATTGCTTATCCAAGAAATATTTTTCCATCTGACATTTTGGTCTTGGTCAATTATCTGCGAAATAAAAGTCCCATTGATAGATGATGCACTCAGCTGAACTGCGGAGATTGAATTATTATAATATACGCCTGTAAGATTAGCTCCGATTATGCCATATATATCTGTGACAGTGCCATTTGTTACAAATGTAAATGGAAGTGTGATATAGTAATTCCAATAATATGGTGTTGTATTGGAATTTTTTGCTTGGTCTGCGCAAGTTACATTCCATGTATAATTTCCCTCGTTGAATCCAAAGACTGTTGCATTTCCATTTCCACCATTTGTAGTTTCAACACCAGAAACATTCACCAGATTATTTATGGTCAGGTTGCATGTTAAGCTTGGGTCTAAGTCATCATTTGCACTCCATATAAATGTTAGGTTATGCTTTGTAGTTGCATTATAGCCATCAATAGGAGCAATAAGTGTAAGCCATGGATTTAATCCGTCAATGTAGAATGTCCTGTTTGCCATAATAAATTGTCCGAGTCCATTTGTATCATTGCACCAAATGTTCCATCCATAAGAGCCGTTCGCAAGATTGTTTATTGATGGGAAAGTGAATTTAAGCCCTGGCTCAAGGCTGGTCAATGAGCTGTTTGCCTTCCACTCTCCGCTGAAGTTCCCATAGAGGATACAAGTATCTAAGCCAGCAATGCTTGTAACATTACATACTAATGAAATATTCCCTTCTCTCTGCCCATATTCATCCACTGTGCAGAATGAATTATTGCCTGCTATTGGTCCTTCTGTATTAATTGAGAATCTCCTTGTCTCAGAAACATTTGTATTATTTGCCAAATCCCAGCATGTAACATTCCAATAATAGGTATAATTTGAAAGCCCTGTCAATGTATAATTCGCGATAGTGCCATTAGCAACTTCAACATTGGATGTCCTGACAGTATTATTCACAGTCAGATTGCAATACATGGTTGGAGACAAGGTATCATTAACTGCCCAGAAAAATGTCATGTTTGCATTAGGTGTTGCATAGCCGTTTGCTGGAGTAATCAGGCTGATAATAGGAGGAATCCCGTCTATAGTAAAGGTGTAATTATATGGATAGAATGTCCCATATCCAAATGTATCATTGCACCATACATTCCAGTGGTATGTCCTGTTTGTAAGATTGAAACTCACATTATAAGGAACTCCAGTTGACACATCTGTAATTGTCCTGTTCAATTCCCATGAACCATTAAAATCACCATACAATAGGCAAGTGCTTATCCCGCTTGAATCATTTGCTGTAAATCTTAATGTTACGCTTCCTTCTCTCTGGAAAGTACCATTTGTTGGAGCATCAAGAGAAATTTCTGGCGGGGAGAACAGCATAGCAAACCCTCTCCATGTTGATGAGTTCACATTTCCAGCTCTGTCTCTGCATGTTACATTCCATGTGTGGTTGCCATCGCGAATTCCGTTAATCGGCTGGACAGTATTTACTTCTGCAAGAGATTCCACATTAGTAACATTTGTTTTACTGTCGAGAATCACATCACATGATAAATTAGGAGAATAAATATCAGTCGCTGTCCAGTTAAACCTGATTGTTGATGAAAGATTCTCAAGGTAGCCATCATGCGGGAAGTTCAACTCGATTTTCGGTTTTATGGTATCAATCCAGAAAGTATGATTCGATTTATTCATAGCATAATTCCCTAATGTATCATTGCACCACATATTCCAGATATAAGAGCCGTTTGTCAGGTTGACTGTAAAGTTATAGAAATTAACTCCGCTTGCGATATTGAAGATTGTAATATTCTGTTTCCAGCCGCCGTCGGTGAAATTTCCCCACAATGTGCATGCGCTTATGTTGCTGATGTCAGAAGCATTTATTGCCAGAGTAATATTTCCATCCCTTACCCAAGTATCATTAGGCGTAATAAGTTTTATCCTTGGACCTTCTCCGAGCACAGTAAAGTTCCATGTGTTGGTTGTATTTGTATTGAACGCATTATCCCAGCAAGTAACATTCCAATAATGAGTTTGGTTTTCTGCAAATCCGCTTAAGACTTGACTTGTGTTTTGCCCTGACGATGAATTGATATTAGAAGCAACAACAGAGCTATCAACAGTTACATTGCATGATAAAATTGAATCAAGATTATCAACAACATACCAAGTAAAGTTGAATTCATTTGAAACATTTGCATAGTTGTTAGGAGGAGCAATCAGCTGAAGAACAGGCATTACACTATCTATACCGAATGTACTATTCGAGCTGAACAATCCGTTTCCTGCTGTGTCATTGCAGAATACATCCCATTTGTAAGAGCCGTTTGTAAGGTTGTATGATACATTATAGAAATTGCCGGAAACTACATTTGTAAATGTCGCATTCCATTTATATCCATCGGAGAAATTTACATAAATATCACAAACTCCAATTCCGCTTGTGTCTGTTGCATTGAATCTCAAGGTTATATTTCCATCATGCTGCCAGTAGTCATCAGGAGGCAATAAAGTAATCGACGGATTTGTATTGTTTGTATGGAAAATCCAACTTTCTGATTGGTTATAATTCCCTGCGCTGTCGGAGCAATTAACGCTCCAGTTGAATGTAACATCTCTGATATATGCACCGCTTACAGTGTAAGTTGTTTCCTCGTTGGTGTTTGATGTAATTCCAGTTGCATATATTGAATTGTTTATAATCAGCGAGCAGCTTAAATCTGTATCAAGGTTATCATAAGATGTCCAATTGAACACAACATAATCCTGCCTTGTGATATTTGAATTGTTTATTGGTCTGTTTAATCTGAAAGAGGGTTTAATAGAGTCTATCCAGAATGTATAATTCGTCGAAGCCATCCTGCCATTTCCGACTGAATCATTGCACCATACATTCCATTTGTAAGAACCATTTGTGAGATTATATGTTGAATTGTAAAGGGGATTTGGATCTCCGCCTAATGGGTTATATGCATCTGTATCTTGGAAAGTTAGATTTGCCCTAAACCCGTCGGAAAAGTTTACCCACATAATGCAGGATTTTATTTCTCTGTATTGGCTTGGCAAATAACCAGGATCGTATGCATGGAACTGCAATGTAATGTTTCCTTCCTGCTGCCAATAATTATTAGTTGGACGATATTGCGAAACTACAGGTCCTGTCTGGTCAATATAGAATATATCATAATATGTTGTGTTTGAGTTTCCTGCATCATCAACGCATGTAACATAATAAGGATACATATAATTAATTGCTCCCTCGCTTAGTGCAAGTGTATAATTCCCATGAACACCGCTTTGATATAATCCCGCAATATATTCAATATATTCAGGAGAACCCCCTGTAGATTTTCTGAAAGTGCAGTTAAGAACATCATCAACATCGTCTGTTGGCGTCCAGTTGAATGAGACATTTGCATCACTTGTGTTATAATTGCCGAATGGGAATAAATCTATTTTAGGAGGCACTCTGTCAATTACTATCGAGAAATTCGTCGAGTTAAATGCCCAGTTCCCCTGAGAGTCATTGCACCATACATTCCATAAATATCTTCCGTCTGTGGAATTAGCAGCAAACTGCGATGGTACACTTGAGTGTTGCGTGCTGTTTGAAATGTTAGGACGCCATTCATTGGATGGTGCAAAGTTTGCCCAGAGTATGCATGTGTCTATATCACTCTCATCTATGGGCGTGTAATTCAGCAATGCTGGCAGATTTCTGAACCATGTATAGTTCAAGGTGTTCAGCATAATTCTCGGAGGTGTTGTGTCAACCATATCCTGATAGCCGATTGAAACATTGTAAAGCTCAGGTGTATATGTCTGGTTTTCTCTCGTGAATTTTACTTTATACTGGATATATCTGTAATCAGGCACAGATAGGTTTTGATAAGATGTATCATTAATGTCGTCGAATTCATATCCAATGCACAGCCTGTTATCGCATGACCTGACAGAGAAATTCAGGTAATATGCTCCTCTTTCATAGATGGAAATAATCTCATCATTTGATAATGAACGGTTGAATACAGCAACCTCGTCTATCATTCCATTGAAATATCCTTCTGATGTGCTTAATGCTCCAATTGTCAGATTAAAGACGCTGTTGTCATTCATTGCTCCTGTTATTGATGAGGAAGATGCCTCTACACCGTCTATAAATATTTTGGCATGAGTGCTGTTATATACGCCAGCAAAATGGTGCCACTTGTCATCCCATGTGTAAGAAGTTGATGGCGTTATCACTGTTGTTGAATCAGTTGCAACTCCAAAATGTATTGTTGCATCAGAGCCTGTGTATAAAGTGTATCCATAGCATGGGCATACAAAGTCTCCTTTCACAAGCAGGTATCTTGAGTTATCCTGTGCTGGCCCTTTTGCCCATAACAAAACAGTCATTGCCTCATCACGGATATTAAGGCTGCTTGAATTCCTGACTGTTATCACATCATTTCCGTCGAATGTAACAGCTCCTCTTAATTTTCCTATGCTTGCATTTATGGCAGGACAGCTTATGCCAGAGCATGAACCGTTATTTTCCCATCCTGAGAAATCATAGAATTGTGTATTATTTTCTCCATAACCAGATTCATTGTTCAAGTGCATTAGCAAAAGATTCTTGGACATGTTCATGTTGTTGGATACATATTGGGTTTCGATTGCATTGTTGTTTGGCAGCTCTTTTCCGACTGCATTATCTACCCATGAAATGTTAGTCCAGTTTGCTGCTTTTCTCATGTCAAATATCTGTGAGGTTAATGTTGCATTTCTAGTTGAGGAATTCATTACAAGTGCCTTGATTATTCCGTTGTAGAATAATTGGGTTAGATTTGCTCCTGAAAATCCATAGCCTAATGAGATTGATGAATTTACAAGATATGTGAAATTGAAGGGCCCTGAAACAATTCGCCATGTTGTAGAATATCCAGTGTTGTCTGCATTGTCAGTACATGATACATTCCAGTAATGGATTCCATTTGACAAGCCTGTCGCAGAGACATTTCCAGTCGAGCCGTTTGCAATATTAAGATTGGTTGCTATCTGTGTGCCGTCTAATGTCAGGTTGCAGTTTAGTTCTATGTCGAGATTGTCTGTTGGTATCCATTCAAATGTTACATTTCCTGATTCAACCTGAAGTGTGTCAACAGGATTTACAAGATTAATCACAGGAGAAATACTGTCTATATAAAATGTGAAATTTCTTGGAGCAAATGCCCATTCATTTAAGGTATCATTGCACCAGACATTCCATGTATAAGAGCCGTTGGTGAGATTGATTGTGAAATTATTTTGTACGCCTGAGATTATGTCATATTTTGTCTCATTTGCAGACCAGCTTCCGTTGAAATTCCCATAGAGAATGCATGCACTAATATTGCTTGTGTCAGTAGCAGTAAACCTCAGTGTTATATTTCCATCTCGCTGCCATGTATTGTTTGGCGTATTCAAAATTATGACAGGAGCAGGGTTATGCCCGTAATTAATAGTCACATTGTAAACATAAGGTGTATAATTGGTATCTATTCGCGCTAATAATATCATATATTGGAAATACGGATTATCAGGCACTGACAATATAGAGAAATTAGAGTCATTTATCTTTGAATTAATAAAGCTGTCGCCGGCGCATAGGATATCATCACAGCTTCTGACTGAAAGATTAAGAGTAGTATTAACAGATGTTAATGCAACAAAGAGAGAGATGTTATTCCATGGCTTTCTTGCACCTACATCAAATATTCTTGATGTGAAATTGCCTGACAAATTTGTTCCGACAAGTTCAAGACGGTTATTAATCAAACTGTAAGTTATGTTATACAATGTATCACTGCCATTAACCTCATACCCGAGGGTAAGTGATGCGTTTGATATAAATGTAAAATTCATTATTCTTTGCAATGTAAAAGTCCATGTATCTGAATAATTCGTGTTTCCGCCTGAATCTGTGCACGCAACACTCCAGTTATAATATCCAGGAGCAAGATTTACTGTAATATTTACAGGGGTAGAATTAAATGCAACAATGCCAGTAACATTCTGCCTTCCGTTCAAGGTCAGGTTGCACAGCACAGTAAAATTCTCATTATCATATACAGTCCAGTTGAACAAGACAAATGTTCCATTCAATACAGAATTGTTTAGCGGCAGGGATAGGTTTATTGTCGGTGAAATTGAATCTGGATAAACAGAATAGCTTATGTTGAAGAAATTTACATAAACATTTGTGTCGTTAAACGAAAGCAAGTACTGCAAATACCTGCTCTTTGGCAATGAAGTTATAGAAATCTTATCAAGCCCAGTATAATTGTTAACTAGATACGCATCTCCATCACACAAAGGATCGTCGCATGACTTTACGCTGATATTAATGTAAGCCAAACCAGCTCTATAAATATTCTGGATTTCTTCGTTAGACAAGCTCCTGTTCCAGATAGCAATCTCATCCCTGTAACCGTCTAAACCTTCAGAAACATGCCCAAGCCGAACTGGATCATTTGGATCAGCAATAGAACTCGTGCTTGAGCCGTTTGCTACAGAATTGCCGTCAACATATAAAGTAAACATTGTATTGTTCCTAACAATTGCAATATGATACCATCGGTTAAGCTTTCGTGTCCATGTATAAGAAACAGGGATTTCTGCGCCGGCGTTAAAGAAGAATCTTAAAGCACCACTTCCATAATAAAAATTCCATCTGGCCTCAGCTCCGCCTGCAGCTGTCTGAATATAATTAGGACTGGCTTGATCAGTATTATGCTTGACCCATAAGGCAATTGTAAAATTTCTCGTGTCAAATGTCCAATCATCGTCATCTGCAATATCTATATATTGAGTTGCCGAGGTATTAATTCCCCT
>CAZXRI010000010.1:0-12126 GCA_964642765.1 uncultured Methanosarcinales archaeon
CTCGGAATTTCTGCAAAGCTGCTTAATTATAATAGAATTGATGGAATAACATTGGCTGTTTTTATAGTGAGCATTGCTATTACACATACTTTTGTGAATATCCTGCCAAGTATTTTCCTAGGTGCGCCTGATGAAAGCAATTCATTGATTATACTTCCTTCTCATAAGATGCTTCTTGATGGTCTTGGATACAATGCAGTAAAGCTTAATGTAATTGGCTCGCTGTTTACATTGTTTGCTGTAATTCTGCTTATGCCTATTATGATTCCGATAATCCCTTACATCTTCAGCTTTGTCCAGCCGTTTATTGGATGGCTGCTCCTGTTAATTTTAATCATGATGATTCTCCGAGGAAAAACACCCAACAAGATTTTCTGGGGGATTATTCTTGCTGGGTTGTCAGGAATTTTAGGGATGGCTGTATTCACGACATTTGCGCTGAAAGATGGATTACTTCCAATGCTTTCAGGTTTGTTTGGAATAAGCACGCTGATTTATGCACTAACAAAAAAAGCAAACATTCCTGAGCAGCGCGATAGAGCAATTATCCTTGACAGGAAAGATACAATCAAGGCAATTTCAGCAGCGACATTTTCAGGAGCATTTGCAGGCATATTTCCTGGGATTGGCTCTGCACAGGCAGCAATTATTTCATCTGAGCTCGTCGGGAAAATCAAGGAAGAGGCTTACATGATTTTAATCGGTGGGATAAACACGGCAAACTTTGTTTTCAGCCTCGCAACCCTTTATGCAATAGACAAGGCAAGAAACGGAGCAGTTGTTGCCATGAGCCAGCTTATTAACATAAATCTCTCATCCATAATTTTGCTTGCTATTGCTGTCTTAATATCAGGAAGTCTTGCAGCTATTATCACACTCCTGCTCGGGAAATTGTTCTGCAAAATAGCATCGAGAATAAAATATCGTTCATTGATTTTCTTTGTGATAATATTCCTGTTCTTTCTTGTCTTCTATTTCTCGTCGTGGCTCGGGATTCTTGTATTGATAACAGCAACAGCTATCGGACTTATACCAAATGTTATCGGTGTGAACAGAAGCCTTGCAATGAGCTGCCTTATGGTGCCTGTGATTTTTTATTATCTGTTGTAATGTTGCATGTTGTAACAAATCTTTTTATAGCAACCGAATATTCTCTGCTGCATGAAAACCTTTTTTGTTCCAGCAAGATATACAGGAGAGATTAAGTTCGACGATAGAATCATCTCAAAGCTTCCTGACAAAATAGGGATTGTTAGCACAGCGCAGTTTCTCAACCAGATAGATAAAGTAAAGGAAATCCTTGAGAAATCAGGAAAAAATGTTTTCATTGGCAAAAGCCTTCAGGGAAACAATGCCCAACTTTTAGGATGTGATGTAAGCTCTGCTCAGGTTATAGACGATAAAATTGATGCTTTCCTTTATATCGGCTCTGGAGAGTTCCATCCTAGAGGAGTTGGCTTGAAAACAGAGAAAGACATTTTTTCATTCAACCCGATAACAGAAGAATTTAGGAAACTTCCCAGAGATGAGATTGGCTTATACAAGAAAAAGAAAAAAGCAGCGTATATCAAGTTTCTCTCATCGAGAAATATCGGGATTATTGTCAGCACAAAGCAAGGGCAGAACAATCTAATTCGAGCTCTTGAACTGAAAAAGAATTCCAAGGATAAGAAATTCTATGTGTTTGTTTCAGAAACAATTGATTTTAGCCAGCTTGAAAATTTTCCTTTCATAGAATGCTGGGTTAATTCAGCATGCCCGAGAATAGATGAGGATTTGGTATGTTTGAATTTGAATGAGGTTGAGGAGATTGTTAAAAATAAACAAAACTAGTTTAGTCTCCTCCACCATGAACCCGATAATCATCATGCCCAAGATACAATGCCCTTCCATTCTTCCTTAATTGCTCAGGAATAACTCCACTATGTACTGCAGAAATTATCCCATCATTTGATTTATACAACCCAACAGTTTGTCCCTCTGTTGAAAGCGGAACAAATACAGCAAGTAAGTTTTCTATATCTCCATTAGGAGAATCGCTCACTGGTTTGTCAAGCGCAAATCTTAGAATATCTCTTTTATGTCCTCTTCGTTGATACAATACTCCAACAGGTGTACCTAACTCAGACTCATATGTTCCATTCATTATACACACCTCCATACATGCAGATATTCGCTGACCTTTATCCTCGGGATTTTGTTGCTTTGAGAGAAATGCTCCTCGAGCTTGAAGTCTACAGTCCAGTATAATTCGCCTTTTGCATCCTGCATCAGGGCAATAAATGGCGTGTCATGATCTATCGCAATCAGCTTGTCATATTTGCTTGGAACATAATTGCTTCTGATTTGCGCCTTCTCTATATCCTCTTCAGAAATTTTCTTTTTCATGCAATAAAGTGTGTGGCACACAGTATATATAATAGTGTGGTGATTGGTTACCACCATAAAATATAAATATCCGAATAACATTCAGGAGTTATGGTCGAGAAAATCCTGATGAATCTTGGATTGACGAAGAATGAAACAAAGATATACCTCACTCTCCTAAGAATAGGCTCTGCAACAGCAGGAGACATAACAGCGCGCTCAGGCATCCACAGGAGA
The DNA here is from genome assembly GCA_964642765.1 of uncultured Methanosarcinales archaeon. GTDB lineage: Archaea > Nanobdellota > Nanobdellia > Woesearchaeales > CAZXRI01 > CAZXRI01. The sequence goes on from CAZXRI010000010.1 coordinate 2,605, forward strand.
AATGTTTATGATTCTGTCGAGAGATTAATGGAGAAAGGGCTTGTCAGCTATGTAACAATAAACAACAAAAAGTATTTTCAGCCTGAGGATCCAGAAAGATTTCTTTCCCTGATAGATGAAAAGCGCTCCATGCTAGACGAGCAAAAAAGCCTTGTCGAGGAAATACTTCCGCAATTAAGACCATTAAGCATCAAACCAAGCCATGATGTTAGATTCTATAAAGGAAAAGAAGGTTTGAAGAGTGTATTCGAGGACATTCTCAAGACAGGGAAAAATTATATTGGCTATGGTCCTGGAGAGGAAATTGAGATAATACTCAAGAGTTATATCAAGCATTATGTCGAGAAAAGAATAAAGAAAAGACTAACAGCAAGACTAATATTCAACAAATCCTGCAAAGGCAAATGGTTCACAAAAAACAAACTCCTTCATGTAAGAGTTCTTCCTGACAATTACGGCTCTCACGCAGACGAGCCCCTTGCAATAATTATCGAGAATAAAAACATTGCAGATGGATATCGGAAATACTTTGGGATATTATGGAATTCTGCCGAGGAATAAATCCGTGCTTAATGCCAACCAGATTTTCATCAGTTATTTTTGTTCATTATCCACAGGAAGATTATCAGCTTCCTGATTTTTTTGCCTGTGCTTTGCATTGCGCTTTTTCACAGGCTTTTTCAAATCCTTTCGAACCATTGTTATCTTTATGAACTGTGTAATTAATATCACGACGACAATTCCAGCAACAATTATAAGATATACCCTGTATTTTGATATGCCTGATTTCAGGGTTTCTATTGGATTAGTATTTTCAGGAGACTGCATTTCAGATTGTTCTGAGATTTCCTGATTATCTGCCCACTTTATTGCCATTCCTGCCAAATCACCTGATGAGTCATTTGTCTGAGATGATGTTATTTCCGACGATGAACCAATATCAGGCTCAATGGTTTGCACAGATTTTTCTTCAGCCGTTATAATATAATATGAAAATCCTGTGCTTATTGCCTTGTATGATATTTCTTTACCCTTATCTGAAATTAAATCAGTCTGAAGCTCATAGAATGAATTGCCCAGATATCTATTCAGCTTTACTGTTTTCTCGTCGTAGTTTCCATTTGCAAGCCAAGACTTGTTTACTGAGAATTCAAACTGCACAGAAGTTATGTCTGAATCAGTAATGCCAACCGGAGTTATTTCAATATACTGATAATAATCTTCTGCCGGACTTGGCACATCTTCAGAAAGGTTTGTTATTAGCCTGATATTCAGCGTTGCCTTGGCAATCTGCTTATTTGCTGTTATTGCTACCTTTTTTATCGGGAAGAATTGCTTTTTTACAGAAATAACTGCAGGCTCATTTGCTGTTATTGCATTCACAAAATATGAGGCAGTGTTCTGAGAAGCTGTTCCGCCTCCACCACCACCGCCGCCGCCTGATGATGATGCGCTTGAAGTTGTTGAAGATGAGCAATCAGTATTTTTGCTTGCATCACCATCATCACAATCTGAGCCAATTGCACATCCTGTGCCATATCCATCACCGTCTGAATCCTTGCATCTCTCTATCAGTGCAGTATGCTGCAACCCAGTAATCCTATACCTGTTTACGACGAGAGAGCAAGTATACCCGCTTGTTACTGCTCCTGTGCATGGCACAACTGTTTCATCCTGTGCATTGCATCTTGCAGAGATATTATTTACAGAAGCATTTGAAGTATCCTTTACGCAAACGCTTGAATAGCTTGAATTTAATTTATCAATGTAAACTGTTTTTGTTTCACCAAAAAGATTCAATCCCCTGACCTCAATATATCCTGTTGAGTTATCTGTCTGGATATTTATAGTGATGTTGTAAAGGTTTAATTTTCTCGTCGAGTTGAACGTCCAGTTGAATTCAATTATCGGCTTTGTCCCATTTGTAAGATTTATTAGCATTGCGCCGCTAAAATTTGCTGAGAGATTTTGCATATTATTTATTGTCAGGTTTATTGATAATCCTGAACTTGTTGTTATTGCTGATATGTTCCCAAGAAGGTTATCATTATCATCTGAAATTCCGTCGTTATCGTCATCACTGTCGTAAAAGTCAGGAATCCCATCAGAATCTGAATCAATCATTTCGTTGATTGTGATTGTGAAATCCTGATAAGAAATTCCTGAATCTGAATCATTTGCGAAAATTCTTACTGAGTAAACTCCTGCCTGAGAGGTATTTGTGAGCCATGATAGATTATTTCCTGCTATAGAGAAGTAAGATATGTTTGTTGTGAAATTGATAGAATCACCGTCTATGTCTGAGGCGTTTAAAGTCAGGTTGAGCCAGAGAGATTCATTTGTTTCTATATTTGAAATTGGCTGCAAATCAGGAGCAGAATTTTTTATTGTGATTGATGAATTGCTCCATACGCTCCAGCTTATTCCGTCGAAGACTCTTACTGAGAATGTCCAGTTTTGGTTTTTGGTTGTGTTTCCTGCTGATAAAATTGTTGTATTGATTGAAGGCTCGAATAAGATTGTGTTATTGAACCATGCTGTTTCATTTGCAGTTATCGCTACAAAATTCTCGTCTGAATAACTCCAGTATGCTGTCAATGTTCCGTTTGTCCTGTTAAGGCTGTCTGATGAGTTTATTCTTAAAATTTGATACTGGACTGAATTGTTGTTAACGATATTTAATATCCACTCATTCCTCGATATAGCCAATCCATCTGAAAGTATCGCTGTAATATTGTATGTGCCAAAGGAAGTAAAGTTGCCATGGAATGTGTAATTTACTGTTTCAGAAACCAGCGTGCCATTCCTGTACCAGTTTGCTGAAACATCATCTTGCTCTCTGTCAATATAGCTTATCGAAAATGTCTGGTTTTTTGGCTCGGTTATATTTACAGACGATGAATTTGGAGATATTGAGGTTATGTTTGGTGCTGTGTTATTTACCTGATTAAGTATCCTTGTTTCACTTATTCCAAAATTTCCTGCCGAGTCATTTCCAAAAACACGATAAGAATAACTGCCTTCAACTAAGCCTGTTTTGTTGTAGAACCAGTTTGTAGACGAGCCAGACATTGTTGTGTTAGTGCCGTTAAATTCAAGAATCGCTGTATGAAGAGATTCGCCTAATGAGATGTTTATGAAAGCATAGCTCCTTGATGTGTTTGAATTGTTTGCTTTTGTCGGTGAAACAAAATTTATTTGCGGAGATGTATTATCAAGAGAGAGAATTGCCCTATAAATGTTTATCCGTCGATATATCGTCGAGCCTTCTGTTATGCTGATTCCTGTTAAATTCAGAGCATCCTCAACCTGCTGGAATGTTAAATTTTTTCCCTGCTCTAATCTCTTGTATTGCCTAAGCAAAGCAACTGCTCCAGAAACATGCGGAGTTGCCATGCTTGTTCCCTGCAGAGAGGAGAATCTTGAGGATTGCCCTAATGGCCCTGAGTTTGGAACTGTTGATGTGATTCCAACTCCGGGTGCAAAAATTACCATGAATGGAGCCCTGTTTGAAAATGAGGCAATCCCGTCTGAGTCTGTTGATGCTCCGACTGCTGTAACGTTTGATGCACATGCAGGAGCAGAGATTGTTGATGATGATGCAGAATTTCCAGCAGCAATCGCAACAAAAATCCCGAGATTGGCTGCAGAATTTGCCGACGATATATCAGCTCCTTGGTCATCACAGTTTGCATCATAGTTGCCTCCTCCCAAGCTCATGCTGATAACAGAAATATTAAACCTTGTCCTGTTGTTAATGCACCAATCAATGCTTGATGCAACATCCGATATTGTGCATGAGGATGTTGATGCATCATTGCAGGCTTTCAATGCAACAATTCCTGCATCAGGAGCAATTCCTTTGTAAGTTGAATGGTTTGAAATAATCGTGCCAATTACATGCGAGCCATGCCCCTGTCCATCATAAGGGTCATTATCTGAATTCACATAATCATATCCACCGAGGAGGTTTTTGCAAATACCCGACTGGAAATCAGATGCAGAGCAATTCCCCAAATTCGGATGTGTATAATCAACCCCTGTATCAATAACGCAGACTGTTTCATATTTTCCTGTGATGTTTGTATTATTATACACCAATCCCCATGCCAATGTTGCATTAATCCTCGGAACAGAATCATCAAGCATGACTTGCCTTTCTCCGTCAGGAAAAACCCTTTCTACAAGTGGATTGCTTTCAAGCTCAGAAACCTGCTCAGGAGAAACTTCTGCTGTAATCATGTTCAATGCAGACATTCTATGCTTGATTTTTGTTTGTTCTTTTTGTGCTGACAAAACTCCTCTTTTTTTCGGATTGGGATTGACATTCTCGATAAACTTATCCTGCTGCCTTCTAATCATGGCTTTTCTCTCTGAAAGAAAGCTGTCATAATTCTCTGTTCCAGAAACCTGCCTTTCAACAGGAGCATCCTTTAATTTGATTATTACCCTTACCCTGCCTGAGTTATTGCTTGAATTACCGTCAGAAGAATCAGATATGTTTCTTTCAATGGATTTATCTAATGATAAGGCAAAGTATGCAATATTGATTAACAAAAATAAGGTTATTATCAGTATTATCTTGCTCTTCATTTTTATTTATTATGTTACAATTTTTGGCGATGCTGGGTTTCCAGACTTGAAAATCTCAGAGCCAATTCCTTTCCCGACATAAAATGAGTTTGAGCTTAATGCTTCGCTAAAAGCATCCCAGAATGACCTCTCCTTCTTATACTCGACAATATCAACTGTAATGCCTTCTTTCCATTCGATATATCTTATAACCTCGTCTTTTCCTCCCAGCTCATCAACAAGCCCAAGCTCTTTTGCTTCTGAACCCAGATAAAACATTCCTGTTGCAAGAGACTCAACCTTGTCCTTTGGAAGATTCCTGTTTTTCGCAACCTCATCAACAAAAAAGTCATGCAGCATATCAAGCTTTTTCTGGAACAATGATTTTTCCTCTTGAGAAAGCTCCCTGAATGGCGTTCCCATATCCTTATACTTGCCTGAAACAAGACGCTGGTATGAGACATTATAATCATTAATCAAGCCTGCAAATTCAAGATATGAAGCAATCACACCTATTGAGCCTGTTATAGACATCCTGTTTGCAACAATATAATCCGTCGAGGAAGCAACCCAATATCCTCCTGATGCTCCAACTTCCCGAATCAATGCAACAGTTGTCTTGTTTGTCTTTTCAATAGCCAGAGCAATCTCATCAGATGCAACAGGAGAGCCGCCTGGAGAATCAATCTCGATAATGATTGCCTTGATTTTTTTATTTTTATCTGCCTTTTCAATCAACTCGACAATATCCTGTGATGAAGCAGAACTGTCTCCGAATAATGAATCTGACCTTTCAGTTGTTATTACTCCTTTTACAGATATAAGTGCAACATTTCCATAAGGATTATTCCCGTCATTTGAATCCTTCAGAGTAAATACAAGCCCTACAAACATCAGACTAATAATTGCGAAGAATACTATTCCAATTATCAATAATACCCATGCACCTTTTTCCATGCTTAAGAGAATAAAAACTTGAGTATATAAATCTAACTGGCAGAACAGTCCTTTTATTCACGATTGCCAGTTAGATTTGCTGAATCCGATACAAAGGGATTTTCTTCAAATGTATTTATTAAAAAAATCCTACTCACATTTCTATATATGCCGGATTTTTTGTTCTTATTTTCCACTTGCTGTTTATTCCCTAAAAAACACCAATAAAGCACAAATGGCGGAAAATGAGATTTTGACAAATGGGCTCTGTCCAGAATCTCACATTCATTCGGGTTATCACCAGTTCGGCTCTTTATGTGTTTTTTCAAGATCAACTTCCATGAAGATTTTTATATTAGCCTCACTGTAGGGTAATAACCTCCATTCTGAACAGAGCTGACAAAACAAAAACTTTATAGAGATGAAATAATCCCCTTGTTCTATGCCAGAAATTATTCCTTTCAAAGGTGTGGCTTTTGATAAAGCTAAGGTGAATGTTGCTAAGGTTGTTTCTCCGCCTTATGATATTATTCCTGCTGATTTGCTGGAGAGCCTTTATTCCCGTGATGAGCATAACTTTGTCAGGCTGATTCTCGGGAAGATAAATCCCGACGATAATTCAAATAATAACAGATACACAAGGACAAGGAAGCTTTTTGATGAATGGCTATCGCAAGGGATTTTCAGGCAGGATAAAGAGCCAGCCTTTTACATTTATGAGATGGAATTTCTGCATAATGGCGATAAGAAAAAGGTTACAGGATTTATCGGGCTGTGCACGGTCGAGGATTATTTTACAGGCAGCATTAAGCCGCATGAAAGAACATTCAGGGGGCCAATAGAGGACAGGTATAAGCTGATAGATGCAACGCAGTCAAACCTTGAGCCGATTTACTGCATTTATTCAAATAAAAAAATCTCATCACTTTTATCGTCTGGAAAAAGGGATAATGTATTTGAGTTTGAATATGATGGGATAAGGCACAGGATGATAAAGGTATCTGACAAAAAAATCCTTTCTGCAATAACAGATGAGTTTTCAAAGACAAATCTTTACATTGCTGATGGGCATCATAGATACCAGACAGCCTTGGAATACAGCAAATTTGCACGTGAGAAAAATTCCTCGTCAGGAAAGCTTCCATCAGATTATATCATGATGCTTATCGCAGATATTAACGATAACTCTGTCCTTATCCTGCCAACGCACAGGATTGTGAGGCAGTTGAAAATTCCATTTAATTCACTCCTCGGCAGACTCAGCGAATATTTTATTGTCGAGGAACTTGGAAACTTTTTAGGAAGTGCTGTTTCAAATCTCGAGAGTTATTCAGATGAGCATGCCTTTGTTATGTCTTTGGACGGAAAGTTTTTCCTGCTGAGAACTAAGGATAATTTCCTTGAATCAGGCGATAACACAAAGTCAAAGGAATGGAATTCACTTGATGTTTCCATCTTTGATAACCTTATTATGAAGGAAGTTCTTGGCATGCATTCTCACGACGATAAAGATGTCCTTTATTCCCGTGATGCAAAGGATGCTGTGCGGCTTGCCGGAAAAGAAGGAGCCGCTTTCCTGCTCAATGGAACAAAACTCGAGAGTGTTATGAAGATTGCAGACAATAAAGAAGCAATGCCGCACAAAAGCACATTCTTTTATCCCAAACCATTAAGCGGTCTGGTTGTGTATAAGTATTGAATAAAAAAGAAAGCTTTAAATTCCTCTTTAACAAATGTTGATAAAAAAGAGGTAATTATGCCGGCAAAACAAGCACCAAGGCAGGACATCCAGAAATATATCTATCAGATTAACTCACGCCTTAGCAATATCGAGCAGAGACTCGAAAGACTCGAGGGAAACTCGGCAGCTGGATTAACATCAAGCATAAGCAGAATTCCATTATCAACGCCACAAGAAGAAGTCCAGAGGCAAACATCAGAATCACGCAGGAATTTCGGCTGGGTATTAATATTGATTTTCTTAGGAATGGTAAGCCCGCTTGGATGGGGAATTCTTTCATATATAGCTAGAAACTCAATTTCAACGCTGGCGATAGTTATTCTTACCATTATCACATCATTAATTGTAGGCATAATCATGGTTGCAAATAATCCAAAAGCTAAATCCCAACCAGTCCTGCCAGATACTCCTCAGCAACAATCACAGCAGAAGAAAAAATCCGTCTTTGACATTGATGATGAAGAAGCAGATAACAAAGAAACTTTACAGATAATTAAACATCCTAAACTATCAGCAGAAAAGCAGGTTAAGCAAAAAAAGACAAACTTCGAGGAGGACATAGGAAAAAAATGGCTGCCAAAAATAGGAATAATCTCAATTGTCCTTGGAGTTGCTTTCTTCATAATATATGCAATCCAGAACAAATGGATTGGTCCTGAGATTCAGATAATCCTAGGAATCCTTACAGGCATCATTCTGATTATCGTCGGGATAATATTCTACAAAAAATACCAGAATTACGGGCTGACATTAGTAGGAGGAGGATTTGCAATTATTTATTTCGCAATATTCTCAGCATATACATTTTACAAGCTGCTTCCGCTCTGGCTTGACATTTCCGCAATAAGCATTGTAATAATATTCGCAGCATTATTCTCGATAAGGTTCAACTCAAAGATAATAGCATCAGAGGCATTCTTCCTCGGATATATCGTGCCATTGGTAACAATGACATTCAACACCTATTTCCTTATCTATGCAATGCTCCTTACAGCAGGATTGCTTGCCCTCTCACATTATAAAGGATGGAAACTGCTCGGAGCAGGAGGGATTCTGGCATTATACCTCAACCACATTATATGGTTCTCAACTCAGAACTCTGATGAGAAATTCATCCTGAACCTTGTTCTCCTCTCTGTATATTTCATAATGTTCGGGATATATGCATTAAATCTCCGTGAGAAAACAGAAGAGCCTGATTCAGACTCCTTCATAACCCAGAAAGCTATTTTCTCGGCAATGTTCGGAATCACATACATTTTCCTTTGGATAACAGGGAAATTCAGCATATATTACCTGCTTTACTCTGCCCTATTAACGCTTTTGCTGGCAGTCATCTCATATTATAAAAACTGGAAATCACTCGGGTATGCAGGAATAATTGGAACATACTTCAGCCATTTCCTCTGGTATATCAATAACGATTCTCCTGAAAGAAACATCCTCCACATTATGTTTCTCTCGTTCTACTTCATAATATTTACAGCAATGGCTCTTAATTACAGAGATGACCAAAAAAATGCCAAGAACACATCTTCCATAAAAAAAGAGCACTTCATAACCCCAATCCTTGTTATTAGCTATCTTTTCCTGATTGGATTTAGCGGAAAAAGCAGCTATCTTTACCTGCTTATTCCACTGATTGTCCTGATTTCTGTAACAACACTATTCGTCCTGAAATTCAAGTGGAATTATCTCATACTGCTTTCAATTCCATTAACATATCTTGTTCATGCTGTCTGGCTTGGGCAGAATCTCAAGGAGTCATTTATCACAGGAAACCTCATATCCGCATCAATTTATTTCATTATGTTTAACGGTCTGCTGTTTTATTTATACAAAGATAAAAACAAGGCTGAAAATATCGTCGGGATAATCTTAAACTCATTATTTTATTATGGCAGTGTTGTTATTTTCGGAGCTATTCTAAATCAAAAAGGAGGCGGATTGTTTACAGCCATAATAGCTGTTATATATCTTGTGCTTGCATATTTTGCCTATGACAACAAGGCATCCCATTACTTCAATACATACGCAGTTATCGGATTTGGTTATCTTGCGCTTGCAGCAGCATTGCAATTTTCAGGAGAATGGATAACAATTTCGTGGGCAATAATTGCCCTTGTCTTAGTTATTCTCAGCTTCAGGGTAAAGGAAGATATCATCAGGTTATCAAGCTCTGCTATCGGGATTGCCACGATAATAAAACTCATATTTGTTGATTCATGGAATTTAGGCTCAATTGATTTTGCAAACCCATTAAACAGCTCAAG
>CAZXRI010000010.1:12136-13356 GCA_964642765.1 uncultured Methanosarcinales archaeon
ATTGCTTATCTCTACGACAAGAATAAAGAGGAGTTTGACAATTATGACACTTATGTTGTATATGTAACATCAGCTTACGAGATTGCCGCAAGCTTGCTTACTGTCATGATTTATTGGATAGAGATATGGAATACAGGAATGACTCTGAATGCTAAAAAGCTATGGACATCCCTGTCTATTATTCTGCATGGGATTGCACTCTTAGGATTTGGATTCATAGCAAAGAGAAAACTCTTCAGGATATCAGGGCTTATTCTCCTCGGAGTTGCAATCCTTAAGGTATTCCTTTATGACTTAAGCAGCCTTGACACAGGATACAGGATAATATCATTCATTGTTCTCGGCTTTATTGCATTGCTTGCTGCTTTCCTGTATAATAAGTTTAAAGAATATATCTGATTCGAGAGATAGAAATGTTCAATTATCGTTTAATTATCCCCGCAATTTACACATACATTACTTGTTGACGAGACAACTTTTGTTTCATTTTCCTGCTTTTTATCATCGGAATTTTCCTGTGTATGCTGGATTTTGCTGGATGTAAGTATCGGCTTTATCCTTCCGTTCATTATTCCTGTCTTTAAGGCATGATAAACTGTCGTGAGTTTTCCTGTATCTAACTTTATGACAGAATCACCTTTAAGTGTTTTTGATGCACCATCTTTTTCTGTGTAAATGTAAGAGTGCTTCTTGATAATCTGGAACTCTGTCTGCTTTCCCTCGACGCTAAGAATTGGATACCTGCTTCCGTCCCTGTATATTGTAATGCCTTTTAATCCATGCTTCCATGCCTCGATATAGACATTTGATATTACCTCTGGCTCTATGTCTTCTGGAAGATTTACAGTCGAGGAAATGCTATGGTCAATGTATTTCTGCACAATGCCCTGAATCCTGACTCTATTCATTGGGTCAATGTAATGGGCTGTCCTGAAAAAGTGTTTAGGAATTACTGTTCTCAACTCAGATTCGCTTTTTGCATCCTGAACCTTGTCAGCAATATTATTCATGTCAATATATGCCTGCACAGTTGAATGGAATACCTTGAAGAAGATATTTCCAAATGACTCTGAGCGCCTTGTATAATACAGAGAGAAAATCGGCTCAATTCCACCGCTTACTCCTACATAATGCCTTGTGTTATTTACAAACCCGAGGATAATGTTTGATATTGTTCCTGTCGGCGCTATCGAGAGGATTGCAATGTTTCTCAATCCGTT
>CAZXRI010000011.1:0-13237 GCA_964642765.1 uncultured Methanosarcinales archaeon
GAAAGTCAGGATGCGAATTGGATTGGCTAACCAGAATAACCTTGACTATCCTGAGATAAGGGTTCTTGTAAATAGTAAGTTCATTAATGAGGAGATTAAGACTTCGCTTGCGCCTCAGGAGGATAAGACTATTGAGCTTCTTAAGGAAATTCCTCCGAAGACAGCTCCTCAGCCTGATAAGATTGTTGTTGCTCTTCTGAGGGGAAATCGTTCTATCGAGACAAAGAGCCAGACTGTCGAGATTATTGGCTATTCAAATATAGTAAGGGAAGATAAAACAGTGAAGAGCTTTTTGAAGACTGTCAATAAGATAAAATTTACGAACATTGGTAATATTCCATCTTTAGAGCCGCTTAAGGCAAATACAACAGCATTTAAGTCGTTGTTTACAATTACCAAACCAAAGACTTATTCTGCCAAGGAAGGTGATTCAAGAGTTTTTGTATGGGAGCATGATATTGCGCCTTATGAGAGTTTTGAGGTTTCAACTGTTGAGAGTTATCGTGCATTGTTCCTTGTGATTATCCTCGGGATTGCAATGGTTGTTGTGTATTTTATGTACCGCTCGCCTATGATTTTCAGGAAGGCTGTTACAAACATTACCAAGGCGCATGGCGGAATATCACAGATGCAGATTTCTCTGAGCATTAAGAATAGGGGAAATTCAACAATGAACAATATTGAGGTTGTTGATATTATTCCTGCTCTTGTGAATCTTGAGACAGGGCTTCTTATCGGGACATTGCATCCATCTAAGATTGAGAAAAAGGAGAAGATTGGGACAACTGTTAAATGGGATATTAAGAGCCTTGATGCTGGTGAGGAGAGAGTTATTACTTATAAGGTTACTTCGAGGCTTCCTATTCTCGGTGGAATAACCCTGCCGATTGCCAACAGCAAGTTCTTGTATCAAACTAAGGTTAATTCTGCAAAGTCAAATGTCCATGAAGTTAAGGTTTGATGTGTCTCTCAACAAAGTTTATAAATACCCTGCTTCTCTCTAAAATTTACCCCGCTTAGCTTAACGGTTGAGCACTTGGCTGTAGATAAATTCGCCTGTAGACATAGCATAATGCTGAGGATGAAAGCAGGACAGCTGATCCCGAGAGGTTGCTGGTTCGAATCCGGCAGCGGGGATTTAATTTATTGGTGCTGAGCGATAGCGAATGCACCTGAAAGTGCGAGCTGATTCATCCGAGTAACGCCGAGGATGTGCAATTAGCAAACTAATTAGCATTACAGCTCGTGGGAATCCGGCAGCGGGGATTTAATTTATTGAAATGCTACTCGACGTCCATTCACACTTAGATTATCCTGAAATTCTAAACAAAATAGATGAGATAATCACAAATGCAAAAAAAGCAGGAATAACAAAAATAATTACAAACGGTATTGATCCTATCTCAAACAGGAAATGCCTTGAGATTTCTGAAAAGTATGACATCGTTGAATGTGGTTTGGGCTTATACCCAAGAAATGCACTGAAAAAAGATGTTGAGCAGGGAGTTCTGAAAGCAGAATATGATTTTGATATAGATGAAGAGATTCAGTTCATAATTAAGAACAAGGATAAAATTGTTGCAATCAGCGAGGTTGGCTTGGATTTTGTCGACGGTGAATCCAAAGAGCAGATTAATGATTTTGAAAAGATGATTTCTCTCGCAGAAAAACTTAACAAGCCGATAGTTATTCACTCCAGAAAAGCAGAACTAAAATGCGTTGAGATTCTTGAATCATCCAGCATTAAAAAAATCATGATGCATTGCTTCTGCGGAAGAAAGCATATTGTGAAACGGATTCGGGATAATGGATGGTATTTCAGCGTTCCGACAACAATTGTAAAGGCGCAGCAGTTTCAGGACTTAGTCAGGGATGTTCCAATTACACAGCTATTCTGCGAGACAGATTCCCCATTTCTCAGTCCGTATCAGGATAAAACCAACGAGCCTGCCTTTGTCGTCGAGTCTTATAAGAAAATCGCAGAAATAAAGAAGATGGATTTTAATGAAGTTGTAAACAACATTTATATGAATTGGCAGAATATGTTCGAGTGAACACATAAATCTCAATACTTCTTAAACTGCGAAGCTGTATCCAGCAAATCAACATGTCCTAATAGAACAGCGCGGCAGCAATATCTCTCCAAACCTAATTCATCGAGAATCTTTTTTCTGTCTTCGCCTTTATTGACTCTCTCGACATAAGATTCCCATAAATGCCCGATTGGCTTTCCGCATGTAAAACATCTGACTGGAATTATCATTTTTTTACCCCTATCTGTAAGACTTCTGCCTCTTTGCCCTTGCTTTTCCCTGCCTGTTTGGCTTTGCAGGCTCATTTCTCCTTACATCAGCAACCAGCAAATTCCTGTCATAAGTAAGGAATGCCTCTTTCAGCTTATCATCCTTTGTAAATTCAACAAGACCTTTAGCAACAACAAGCCGAGCAACCTCTGCCTGAGATGCAACTCCTCCTCCTGAAATAACAATGTCAACATCAACCTTATTTGCAATGTCTCCTGCTAAAAATAAAGGCTCGTAAATCTTCATCCTGTAAAGCTTCTGGCTATATGTATCGAGAGACTGATGATTAATCCTGATTATTCCGCTACCTGAATACATAGTTGCTCTTCCGATTGCCCTTTTCCTTTTTCCTGAAACATGAACAGCTTTCATATTATTATCACCTAATTGCTATAATTTCCTCCTCTTAAAAGCCTGCAAAGCTCATCAACTGAGATGTAATTTACCATGGATGATTTATCAACATTTGCATTCTTGACAGTCTCAGCCTTCTTATCCTTGAACTGCTCTGGGATTCCTTTATAGCATTTAACTCTTTTGAAAGCAACCTCTCCTTTATATTGCTTGTGCGGAAGCATTCCCCTTATTGTTCTCCTTACAATTGCCTCTTCATTCCTCGGGAAATGCGGTCCCCTGTCAGGAACTCCTCTTCTTATTTTTGCGCGATAATCTTCAACAATTAAATTCTTATCTCCTGTTATGACTGCCTTCTCGCAATTAATTACACTAATCTCTTCACCGAGCAAAGCCTGCTTTGCTGCAAATCCTGCAAATCTTCCCAATATCAAATTTGTTGCATCAATTATCATTTTATTATCCAATAATCTTTATCTTCTTCCCTTTTGGGCTTTCCTTTGAGATATCGAGCAGGGAAACAATTTTGCATCCTGCTTTCAGTAATTTTTCTTCTGCTGATTTGGAGATATTAAAAGCTGCCAATGTTATTTTATGCTCGATTGTTCCTGAAGCAAGGACTTTACCAGGAACAACAACAACATCATTCTCGTTAGAATGCCTGTCAATCCTCGACAGGTTTACCTCTCTCCTGCTCCTTGTAGCTCTCTCTATATCAAGAGCAACTCTCTTCCATAAAGGAACTTTTTGTATTGCTGCCCTTTTCTTTAATTCTGAAATCAGATTCTCTGTGATTTCGTTTGTTGGTCCTGTTCGTTTCATTTTTTAATTTAGCAGCGAAAACTCGCTGCATCCGTTGGTGCGGCGTGAAGCCACACGTGCCAGAATCGCTGCAAAAATGATATCTGGCATAAACCATTTATCGAAATTGATGCGATACTGGTGTCGAATTATTATCTTGATATAATGAACTGCGGGAGACGCTCTTCTCCAACAAAATTTGGAGGCGCTTTCGTCGGGCATAAAGCCCAACTAATCTAACTACAAACTGCGGGAGACGTGATTTGAACACGCGCATCCACTAAGGAACAAGGCCCTCAACCTTGCGCATTTGACCAGGCTCTGCCACCCCCGCATAATGCTTGTCGGTAACAGAGCAAAATGAACTAATATAAATTACTTTATTTTATTGCTTTGACAGACTCAGCAAACTCCTCCATCTGCTCCTGAATAAGCTTAGCTGACTCAACAAGCATTTCCTTAATGCCAAGCTGACCAAAACTCTCGACGAAAAACACAAAATCATTCGACGGTGTAATCGTAATATGCTCAGGGCATGCATCAGCATAAACCTCAGCAATATTCCACTTATAATAATTCTTATCCTTCACAACAACCTTGTTATTCTTATACTCGAGAATACCTGCAGGGCAAGCCTGAACATACTTCTCGCACTTTTGACAAGGGGATTTAGATTCTTTTGCCTCGATAATCGGATATTGAATATAATAAGCATGTCCGCCACTCCATTTTGCATGTTCAATTCCCTTCCCCAAAACAGCAGTTGCCTCAAGCTCCAATGATTGATTCTTCAAAAGCTGCACAATCGGAATCTTAGGATAAAACGGTTTGATTTCCTTATCATTACTTTCAAGCTCAGAAGAATAAACAATAGCAGGACCCTTTGCCTTTAAAGTAAACTTAACCTGACACCTTGCACAACCCTTGCCTTCACACTTGCATTTCGATGGTAAATTATATGCTTTCAAATCAGTTGTAAGAGGAATCAATCCAATCCTGTGAGCAATCATCTCGTCATAAAGCAAAGATGAATTCTTCCTAATCTCAACAGTATCAACAGCCATAACAGGAAGCTCTCCAATCAGGACTCGTCTCAAAGCATTTGCCCTTGCAGGAGTGCTTTTCTCCAAAACAAAAACAACCTTCTCGTTTCCCTTCTTTTCGATTAAATTAATATCTGCCATTTTAATTACCTGAAATAAAATCCATATATCTAATTCTTAAACCCTTCTGCCACGCTTGCCGCCTTTTTTCCTGCAACCATCATGCGGCAAAGGAGTAACATCCTCGATAAGACCAATTCTCAATCCCATCCTTGACAATGAACGAATCGCAGCCTGTGCACCAGGACCTGGATTAGTCGGACCATTATGCCCGCCCGGAGCACGAACCTTAACATGAATACCAGTAATGCCTTTCTCTCGTGCAATAGTCGCAACCTTTCTCGCTGCCATCATAGCTGCTGTCGGAGAACTCTCTAATCTATCAGACTTAACCATCTGTCCGCCTGACGAAATAGCAATAGTCTCGCTGCCTGTAATATCAGTAACATGAATAATAGTATTATTATAAGAAGAAAAAATATGTGCAATTCCCCATCTTGTCCCTTCCTGCCTATTCATCATCTTAAGCACTCACCGCCTTAGGTTTCTCATCCTTAGGAACATTCACAATAACATTCTCCAGTTTTCTTGCAGGATGCTCTTCACTATTAAACGCAGATGAAACCCTGAATAAAATCCTGCTCTCCTCATCAAGCTTAACAAGATAAGAAGGCGAATTGATTGTCTTGTCCTTAACCATCACATGCCCATGCGTAATAAACTGCCTTGCCTGAAGCATTGACCTTGCAAACTTTTTCTTCACAATAATAGTCTGAAGCCTTCTGTTAAGAACATCCTCGAGGGTAATCGCAAGCACATCCTCAATCTTAGCATTCGGCTTCACAAGACCATAAGACGATGCTTTCTTAATGAGATGAACCTTTTCAATATCAGCCTGAGAGCCATGAGCTGCAATTAATTTCTTAGATAGATCCTTCATCTTACTCAGAAATGAATTCATCTTCCAGATTTCCTTCTTGGTCCTGAATCCATATTTCTTCTTGAGCTCATTCTCTACCTCAATCCTGTCTTTCTGCCATGGATGTCTTGGCTTTGAATACTTTTTCTTTAATCTTCTTGGATGACCCATTTTAATTCACAATAATAATCAAACTCAAACCTTACCGCCTTTCTTAGCTCCTGCTGTGCTGACGCCAAGCTTAACCTTTCCTTTATTTCTTCTAAAGTTTGACCTTGTTCTCTGACCTCGGACAGTTAATCCTGACATATGCCTGAGCCCTTTGTAAGACTTGATTTTCTTCATCATCTTAATATCATTATCAGTAATAAATTTCATGTTAGATGTAATAATATGCCTTGAAACACCGTCGTCAGGATCACTCCTCCTGTTAAGAAGCCATTTCGGAACATTGAATTTTGCGAGGTCTTTGGTTATATCATCAATCTTAGCAATCATCTCATCACTTAATGTTCCAACCTTCTTAGCCCTGTCAACTTTTGCAATAAAGCAGATTGCATTAGCACACATAAAATTAATACCTTGAATATTTATCAATGCACTGTAAATGCCTTCATTTCCATTCAAGTCAGTATTAGCAATTCTTACCAGATATTTAAAATCCTGTTTTTCTGCTTGCTTTTGTTCCATTTTTTAAATTTCAGTATGTAATTTTTAATGTGATTTTTTCCAATCTGATTTTCTCCTCGACAAAATGCAGAGTAAAAATACTAAATGGGATTAGGGGCTGTTTATAAACTTTTTCTATTGCCCTCTCGGCTCATGCACCAACCTGACCCTCTGTCAATCCCTTTCTCTTCTTAATATCATCAACAACCTTTGCCTGAAGCTCATTCGGAAGTTTCTCGAAAACCTGATCCATCAAAGATGAAACTCCACGTCCTTCTGTTGCTGACCTTAAGTCAGAGCTCCATCCGAGCATATTCATAACAGGCAGCTTTGCCTTAAGCACAATTTGGTTTCCCTCGTGGTTTAAATCAAGAAGCTGACCTCTGATACTATTCACAAGCTTTGTCAGGCTTCCTGTAAAATCAACAGGAGCTTCAATCATCATTATCTGCAATGGCTCATACATCATTGGACCGGCAAGCATCATTGCTCCTCTGATTCCTTCTCGGATAGCAGGATAAACCTGTGCAGGCCCTCTATGGATTGCATCCTCGTGAAGTTTCATATCAACTAAAGTAACCTTGACCTTTACACACGGCTCTCTGGCAAGTGGACCTTTATTCATGACATCCTCAAACATATCAAGAACCATCTCCAAGACCTCTCCAAGATGAACCTGTCCTCTGGTTTTCTCCATAAAAACATTTCCATGATAAATATCCTTAACCTGCTCAGCTTCCTTTGTTTCCATGCCTGTCTCAACAAGCGTATCTCTAAACTCAAGATTTTTCTTCTTAATCCTTCCTTCCTGAACCTTGCTTTCCTTGATAGCACTATAAAGTGTTTCATTCAATGGCTCGACAATAAAATAAAACTTGTTGTGCTTGTTCGGAGTTTTTCCTTCAAACTCAGGAGATAATTTAGTAATAGACTCACGGAAAACAACAATAGGAGCAGATGTTTTTACCTCAACGCCTTTCTCGGTAATAATCCTGTTCTCGATAATCTCAAGATGAAGCTCTCCCATTCCTGACATTAAATTCTCGCCAGTTTCCTCGTTAATTTCAATCTTGATAGAAGGATCCTCTCGAGCAACCTTCTTTAAAACCTCAACAAGCTTTGGAAGGTCCATCTGCTTTTTTGGCTCAATTGCCTTTGTAATGACTGGCTCAAAAATATGCTTTAATTCCTCGAATGGCTGCTCAGGATCTAATGTAACTGTTTCTCCTGCATTGCCGATAACACCAGATATAGCACAAACATTTCCAGCAGGAATACTATCGAGCAATTCAGGCTTTACTCCATTATAAATATACAAGTTCTGAATCCTCTGCCTTTGCTTTGCATTATTCAGATAAACCTCTGTGCTGTTTGTTAATGTTCCAGAAAATAATCTTCCTGCTGCAATATCCTTTCCTGACTTAGGATCAACAACAATCCTTGTTATGACGAATGCAATCTTTCCTTTAGGATCACATGAAATTAAACTCTTTCCTAAATCACTTTCCAAATCTCCTCTCCATATTTTCGGGATTCTATATTCCTGTGCCTGAACAGGATTAGGATGATGCTTAATTACCATATCGAGGATTACTTCATGCAAAGGAGCATTATCCCATACCCACTGCTTTCTTTCCTCGCCTTCCATCTCGTAAATCTTAAGAATATCCTTGAACGAAATATTTTTCTTTTTCATGAACGGAAAGCTTAATGCCCAGTTTTCCCGAGCAGAGCCAAATGCAACACTTCCATCCATGATATTAACTTTCCATTTCTCCTTGTAAGCTGACTCTGCAATATCCTCGATAAGCTTGTTAAACTTTCCAATTAATGTAACGAATCTTTGCTGAATCTGCTCAGGTCCCAGCTTTAATTCTTTGACAAGCCTATCAACCTTGTTAATGAAAAGAACTGGCTTTACTCTTTCCCTGAGAGCCTGCTTGAGAACTGTCTCTGTCTGCGGCATGATTCCCTCGACTGCACAGATAAGGACAACTGTTCCGTCAATTGCTCGCATTGCCCTTGTAACATTGCCTCCAAAATCAACGTGCCCAGGAGTGTCAATCATGTTAATCAGATATTCATTGCTATCCCATTCATGAACCATTGAAACATTAGCAGCATCAACAGTCATTAATCTTTCCTGCTCGTCTTTATGCTGCCATGTAACCATCCCGTCTTCCAAATCACCGGCATATTTGGATGCCATTAATCCTGCTGCTGCAATTAAGTTGTCAGTCATTGCTGTTTTTCCGTGATGTATATGAGCGCTCGTGCAGATATTCCTGATGAACTTTGCATCTTTAGTTATTCTTGCGACCTTTTGTGCCATTGATTCTGCCATTTTGAAAAAACCCCATTATCAAATTTATTTTTTATTTCCAAGAATATTCAATCATCTTAGCTTCCTTTGTTTCGACAGGATAAATCGTGCTGATTAACTCGTTCGGCTTGAACCAAAGCTTGATTTCACGTTCAGCCTCTTTTGAGTTCTCAGAAGCATGGACAACATTCTCGAATATTCCCTTTGTTGTGATTCTGCCGTATCTTCCCCTTATCGATGTTGGCTTTGCAAGTTCAGGATTAGTTGCTCCGACTGCCTCTCTTATTTTCTTGCATGAATCCTCTCCTTCATATACAAGGGCAACAACCTTTTTAGTATGATATTCACCCATGATATATTTGATAAGCTCGCTGAAGAACTTCTGCTCCCTGAGATGATAATAATGCTCCTCTGCAAGCTCTCTTGTAACCCTGACAACTTTTGAACCAACAAGGCTTAATCCTGTCTCTGATAATACCGAAATAATATTTCCAGTCAGAGACTTAACAAGCCCATCGGGTTTTATCAAAACAAGTGTTTGTTCAACTGCCATCTTAATCCTAAAAATCAGCTGCTCTCCTGGAACCTCTTAGTCCATCTTGTCCTGATGGCTTTTCTTCCGAGCTTAATCTGATTTTTCTCACATTTCATGCTGCAAAAATAATATATTGTGCCGTCTTTTAACACATACATCTTTCCGGTTCCCCTCTCGAGAACCTCTCCGCAAAAAGTGCATTTGACCATTTTGACAATTAAAAATCTAATCTATTTATCCGCTTAATCCTCGTCCGACTTTAGTGAGCTGCCTTGCTTCTATTTCTGTCTCTCTGAGCATTAGCATATCACCTTTCTGAATAGGACCTTTGACATTTCTCCTTAGGATTTTGTTTTTATCTCTGCCCTCGAGAATTCTGCATCTTATCTGGATTGCTTCTCCTCTTGAGCCAGTTCTTCCGACAACTTCCTCGACTCTAGCTGGAAATGCCTCGGTAAAAATAACAGCGCCTTTCTCACCCTGCTGTCCTTCTTCCTTGTCTCGTCTCTTAAATTGCTTTTTCTGGTCCTGTTTCTGCTCAGGCTTTTGTTCCTGCTTTTGCTCGGGTTTTTGTTCTGGTTTTTGCTCCTGTTTTTTTTCGTCAGCCATCTTGAACCATCATCATTTAGTTATTGTATCTTAATATTATATACTTTATGTTGAGATTATGCAATCAGCCAAATTATTGCTTTGATTTTGCAATTATATCACTTATTAAATTCTTTGCTTCCCCTTCTAAAGTGATTGCGATGCTTGCTGTCCCAACCTCAAGCCCTGCTGCTGCTCCCAAGTCATTCTTGCTTGGAACCTCGACGCATGTAACGCCTTTTTCCTGAGACAAAATCGGAAGGTGCATAACTATTTCTTTTGGTGATGTGTCTGCTGCTATTACAACAAGCTTTGCATCGCCTTTTTCAAGAACCTTAGTAACTTCATTAGCACCTTTTCTAATCTTGCCAGTGCTTCTTGCTATTTCAATTGCCTCATATACATTATCCACAACTTCCTTTGACAATGCCATTTTAATTTGACCTCCTGATTCAAAAACGCAATATAATCCCGAGAATCGAGCCAGAAAAATCTGCCCTCATGCAAGCCTTGCCTGCTTCATCGGAAATTATGAGGAAATCCAAGGTAGCTTTTAAAGGTTTCTAAATTGGATTTGAACAGAAATCAGAAACCTTTAAATATAATCAAAAACCTCCGTTTTATGTAAGTGAGAAAAGATGAGACGTTGAATAATTCTCACAAAAGATAATGCGTAAAGCAAAAATAAAATCTTTACTTCCGAGCTTGAAGGAAAAGAAAAGATATGTTGTCTACGAGATAATCTCAGAAAGCATGATTAGCCCACAGCAGGCTTTTGATGCAATCAATTATACAGCATTGCAGTTTCTCGGCGAGCTTGGGTATGGAAATGCTGGAATACGCATAATGAATGATATATGGAATCAAGATATGCAGAGAGGCATAGTAAAAGTGTCCAACAAATATACTGACCAATTAAGGAGTGCATTTATGCTTGTCAAAAGCATAGGCAGGCAGGATGTAATTGTCCGCTCTGTCGGCACAAGCGGGACATTGAAGAAAGCAAAGAACAAATATTTGTCCGATAAATATCAAAGAAATGAGGTGTAATATAATATGCAACCAATGCCGCATCAATTAATGGGATATGACCGTGCAATCACGATGTTCAGCCCAGACGGAAGATTATTACAGGTAGAGTATGCAAAGAAAACAGTAAGGCAGGGAAGCACTGCAATTGGAATGGCATGTTCCGACGGTGTTTTGCTTGTTACAGATAAAAGGATTGTAGACAGTCTTGTTGTCCCTGAATCTGTCGAGAAGATTTTTCAGATTGATGACCACATAGCTGCAACAGCATCCGGGATTTTGTCTGATGCACGAGTTCTTATTGAGAGAGCACAGGTTAAGGCACAGCAGCACAGATTAACATATGACAGCGCTATTGACATAAAATCAGTTGTTAAGGATATTTGCGATTTAAAACAGATATGCACACAGTCAGGAGGATTAAGGCCTTTCGGAGTCTCGATTCTCGTCGCTGGAATTGATTCTGATAAGCCAAGATTGTTTGAGACAGACCCAACAGGGATTTATTTTGAATACAAAGCAACAGTCATTGGAGAAGGCGAGCCGGAGATTGAGGATATTCTTCACAAGGAATACAAGGATACATCTGATATTGATGATAACCTCAGGCTGGCAGTCAAGGCATTGAAAAAGATTCTTAACGAGAATTTCAATCTGGAAAGAATAGATGCTGCATATATCAGAAGTGACGAGAAGGTTTTGAGGAAATACAGCAAGGAAGCTATTGAGGCGGCTCTTGATGATAAAAAGATAAATAAGAAAAAATAAATAAAAATAATTTCAATGAGATAATTAACAATGGTAACAGTTGATAAGGCATCAGTTGCAAAGTATAAATTTCAAGGACATAACTTTGAGATACTTGTGGATGCTGACCTTGCAATTGAATTCAGGAGCGGAAAGCCGATTGATATTAGGAATGTGCTCGCTGTCCAGAAAGTATATACTGAGTCGAGAAAAGGAATGGAGGCATCTTCGACTGTATTGAATGCTGTATTCAAGACATCTGATGCACTTGAGGTTGCAAAGGTTATTATCCAGAAAGGAGAGGTTCCGCTTACAACAGAATATAAGGAAAAGCTTCGCGAGCAGAAGAGAAGACAGATTGTATCTTATATTCATGTGAACGCAGTTGATCCTAAGACACATCATCCGCATCCTCCTCAGAGAATTGAGTCAGCAATGTCAGAGGCAAAGGTGCATATAGACGAGTTTGAGGATGTGCAGAAGCAGATTCAGGAAGTTGTTAAGAAGCTGAGAGTGATTCTTCCGCTGAGTTTTGAGGTAAAGGAAATCGCAGTCAAGATTCCTGCTGAATATGCTTCAAAGACATTCGGGATAATCCAGAATTTTGGAAAGAAGATAAAAGAGGAATGGCTTAATGATGGAAGTTATGATGCTGTGATTGAAATGCCTGCTGGATTGGAAGAGGATTTTCACAGCAAGATAAACAGCATATGCCATGGAAATGTTGAGACAAAGGTGTTGAAAATACATTCAAACAGGTGAATATAAAATGATGAAATTTACAGTAGAGAACAAGGCAATAGTTGTTCCAGGAGAAGTTCTGGCAGAGGGTTCAGGCAGTATTGCCGGTGACGTGTATAAAGACGGTGATTTTCTGAGAGCAGCAAGATTAGGGTTGTTGAATACAGACAATAAGGCGCTTATAGCTCTTTCAGGACGGTATAATCCTCAAAAAGGCGATACAATAATCGGGAAGGTTGTTGATGTTAACCTTTATGGATGGAGGCTTGAGATTAATTGTGCATATACAGCAATGCTTTCAATGAAAGAAGCCACGTCTGAGTTTATTGCTAAAGGAGCTGACCTGACACAGTATTTTGATTTGGGTGATTATATTGTTGTGAAGATTTACAATGTTACAACCCAAAAGCTTGTTGATGTTACATCAAAGGGTCCTGGTTTGAAAAAGATTAAGGGCGGAAGGATTATCGAGGTGAATACTCATAAAGTTCCTCGGATAATTGGAAAGCAGGGTTCAATGGTAGGAATGATTAAGTTTGCAACAAACTGCAAGATTAGCGTTGGCCAGAATGGCTTGGTTTGGATTTCAGGTGAGCCTGAGAAGGAGCTTATTGCTGTTGAAACAATTAGGCGGATTGAGAGGGAATCACACCTTTCAGGGCTGACTGATACTATTAAGCAATTCCTCGAGGAGAAAACAGGCGTGAAGATAGAAGAGAGAGCAGAGGAAAAGGCAGAGGAGTTTAAGGAGTTTAGGGCAAATTAATATAATGAAATATATGAAGGGTAATGATTAAAATGACATACGAACAAAGGAAAAATAACAGGGGATTTGACGAGACAAGGCCTATTGAGGCAAAGGTCGGGGTTATCAAGAGGGCAGATGGCTCAGCTTATTTCAGGATTGGAAATACTGCTGCTTATGCTGCTGTATATGGTCCGAGAAATCTGCATCCGAAATTTTTACAGGATCCTGCAAGAGGAATATTAAGATGCAATTATAACATGATGCCATTCTCAGGCAGCGGCGAGAGAGTCAGGCCAGGGGGAAACAGGCGTTCAAAGGAGATTTCTTTGGTTACTGAAAAATCATTGCTTCCTGTATTGGAGCTTGGGGAATATCCT
>CAZXRI010000012.1:0-9101 GCA_964642765.1 uncultured Methanosarcinales archaeon
AGCTTCAGCAAGCCAATCTCTCTCAATATCCCTGTCTGCTTCCCACCTGAGAATTTTTTTATTTCCGAAATAAGGGACGCGGAGAGTTTCAATTTCTTCATGCCCGATATATGTAATAAGTGAAGCATGCGGAATAAGGATTACATTCTGCTTAATCAATTCATCCTGAATATTCATCAGTTCAGGATAAGAATTTATTGAGATTATCTCGTCGGCAACGCCAAACATCCTGTATGTTTTTTCAGAGCCTTTTTTGCAGATAACAATTGTTGAGAACCCTTCATCTTTGGCTCCTTTCAGAATTTGCAGTGCAGAATGTGAACCGAGTGTTGCAATTTTGTATTGTTTGTGTGCTGGCATATCAAAAGGGAGATGATGAAATATTTAAGATTTGCTGTTTTTTGAATAACATTTGTTTAAACTGCACTTTTTTATATGCCTTCTCTTATACACATCCTTAACATATCAGCATCTCTATTAAACATATGTTCATTATAAAACCCACTAATTATATATACACCTAAGACTACCCACTAATATCATTCAAATATCTGATTCAGGCAGGAATCAATAATCTATCGATGGGGTGAAAGCATGGACGCAAAGAAAGTTTTGGAGACAATAAAAACAGAAGACATAAAGTTTGTAGATTTAAAATTTATAGACTTGCCGGGGATGTGGCAGCACTTTACAGTTCCAGTATCAGAAATAGACGAAGGCTCTTTGAGAGACGGCTTTGGTTTCGACGGCAGTTCAATCAGAGGATTTCAGGATATCAACGAGAGTGATATGCTTTTGATTCCTGACTGCTCGACAGCTGTTATAGATAATTTCTCAAACTCAACACTGAGTATAATTGCAAACATTAAGGATCCAATAACAGGAGAGATGTATTCAAGAGATCCTCGATATATCGCACAGAAAGCAGAGGAATACCTTAAGAAAACAGGGATTGCAGATATAAGTTATTGGGGTCCAGAGGCGGAATTTTTTATATTTGACAGCGTCCAGTATTCTCAGAACGAAAACAGCGGATTTTACAAAATTGATTCTGCCGAGGGAAGTTGGAATACTGGTAGGGATGAAGAAGGCGGAAATCTTGGATACAAGCCGCGATATAAGGAAGGATATTTTCCAGTTCCGCCGACAGATTCACTTCAAAATATTAGAGGAGAAATTGTAAGGATAATGGAGCAGTGCGGAATTCGTGTTGAGGCACATCATCACGAGGTTGCAACAGCAGGCCAATGTGAAATTGATATGAGATTTGATACACTGACAAAGATGGCTGACAGATTGATTACATACAAGTATATCGTCAAGAATGTATCGAGAAAATACGGCAAGACAGCAACATTCATGCCAAAGCCTTTATTCAATGACAACGGCTCAGGAATGCACGTTCACCAAAGCTTATGGAAAGATGGGAAAAATTTGTTTTTTGATCAGAAAGGCTATGCACAAATCAGCCAGATAGCAAAATGGTACATAGGAGGATTGCTGAAACATGCTCCTGCTTTGTGTGCTATAATTGCACCGACGACAAATTCATACAAGAGGCTTGTCCCTGGATTTGAAGCTCCTGTAAACCTAATATATTCACAGAGAAACAGGTCTGCGGCTGTCAGGATTCCAATGTATTCAAAAAGCGAAAAAGCCAAGAGGATAGAATTCAGGACACCTGACCCAAGCAGTAATCCTTACCTGACTTTTTCAGCATTGCTCATGGCAGGCTTAGATGGAATCAAGAACAAAATCGAGCCTCCGGCTCCTGTTGACAAAAATCTCTACCATTTATCAGCAGAAGAAGCAGAAAAAATTTTGTCAGTGCCAAGCTCTCTCGGAGAAGCTCTTGATGCACTTGAAGCAGACCACAAATTCCTTCTCGAAGGAGGAGTATTCACAAAGGACTTAATAGAGATGTGGATAACCTACAAGAGAAAGATAGAGATTGATGCAGTAAGATTAAGGCCGCATCCATGGGAATATCATCTGTATTTTGATATATAGATTGTAAGCATAAACACTTACTTTTTATCTTTTTTATTTTTCAGTCTTTTTCCGAAGGAATTTTGTTATGAATTGGTACGGAGTTTTATTAAATGATTTTGCATTCCCTTCAATTGGTGTTATAGGTATGGTACTGGGTAATTGGGCTGGACTAGCTGAATTGGTGCAAAAAGGATTTGATGAAAACAATGCACAAATAAGAGATGCAGGACTAAGAAGCGGAAGAGAGTTTGCAAAAAAAAGAGCAGATATAGCTGATAATGCCTTGCAAATCTTCCTCAATGAATTAAATACAGAATTTCCCTACAGCGTAGAGGCAGGATTATTTTGCTTTGGCGGATATGGAAGTTTTGGGCTTGCTCCTCTTTCAGATATTGATTCTAAACTCATAACAGACACAGGAAGCATTCCAGACGACACTTTTGTTAGAATGTTCAATCGCTTTATGTCCGGAGATTTTTCAGGAAACAATCAAGAGCCTGGGTTCAGTGATATTGTTTTTGGGCAAAGGACTTTTGGAACATCACTCTACAAGGAATTTGACAGGCTTGCAATAGATGTAGTAAGGCAAGATGGGAATGAGATTGTTTCCCAGCTTCTTGATATGAGATTGATAAGCGGCAATCCTGACTTTGAAAGAAAATTAAGGCAGCATCTTATGGAAATATCTGAGCCGCTTGAATACCGTCTAAAAAAAGCAGGATATTTTTATGGAATTAGGGACAGGTTCAACAATAGCACACTTGACATTCTCGGATTTAATGTAAAGGAAGATTCCCTGAGGATGATTCATAATATCCTTTGGATGGAAGGCATTATTGATTTCAGGAATTCTGCTGAGATATTCTCAGGACGGGATTATAGGGTTATTTCAGAATGCGTAGATATGCTCATGTCTGTTAGGGCATTGCTTCATCTGAATAAGCTTGCAAGATATGGTAGTGCAGAAAAAATAAGTAAAGGCAATGCAGATACATTTGAGAAAGAGGATGTTGAGGCATTTTACAGGGCATTTGAAAATCAAGGAGTAAGGAATTTAAGGGATGCAAGAGCAGAGTTATATAAATTTACACAAAATCGTTTCAAGCATTTGTTCGGTGTTGGATTTCAAGCGGCAGATGGCATAGAGTACACTACAGACGGGCTTAAGAGAGCAGCTAATTCTGTCAGCTTTGATAACACAACATTGGCAATGAACCTTCTTAATTTTTCGGGAATGAGAAGTTTGCCAGTTGCTTCTGCAGAGTTGCCTGATTTTCTGTTTTGTCCTCAGGCATATGAAAGTCCAGACAGAAGATTCTTAGATATTTTTTCAGGCAACTGGACTTATCGCTCATTGATGATTATAGAGAAATCTGGTGCATTAGAGAATCTATTGCCAGGAATAGGAAGCACTCTTGACGTATATTTTGAGCATGGGCATAGGAATGAGGGATTAACAAGGTTGGGAGCAGGATTGAAACGGCTTGAAGGCATTGATTTTATCGAGAATCTTCCTGCTGACGCAAATGCTGGAGATTTTATTCATTACCTACGGAAAGAGTATGGTATGATGAAGCAGAGCCACAGGACAGCATTAAAGCTTGCCTTGTTACTTAAAAGTGCATTAGTAAGTAACGGAGAAACATGCGGAGATGAACAATACCAGAGGGTAAAGTCTGCAATCCCTGAATTAACAGACAACATGTGGGATATCATAAGGTTTGTATGCAATGCACGAAAAGAATGGACAGAGGTGAGGGATTATTCTGAAGATACTATTTTTCTCAGGAGGTTTTATCCGGATTATGGAGATATTGGATTAAGAGCATTAAGAGAAATAAGGCAGTATAATGTCTCAAATCCAAAAACAGATAATCCTGATTTTATCACAATCTCCAGTAAAGTTGGACCATATACAGAGGAAACATTTAGGAAAGCAATTGACAATGGAAGGCTTGAGGATTTGATAAATATAGTCTCTCATGCAACAAGACAAAGGCATTTTGATACAGTGTCAGGTGCAATTCTCGATGGAGATGCAGATAAACTCAGGGCATTGCTTTTATTTGCATGGGCAGACAGACAGTATCAGTCTGATGTATATAAGCAGAAAGAATGGAATTTGGTTAAGAAGGATTTTCAGGATTCAATGTGTATGGCACTTGGACTTGAGGAAGGAATGTATTCTCCTGATAATGTAAGTCCGCTTGCCCAAAATATAATTAAGGATTTCAATGAAGAATTCTCGAGAAAGCTCGTCAAGGATTATAAGATGTATCTCGACGATTTTGCTCAGGTGGTTTCAACAGGCAGGCCGTTTATTGCTCTCAACCCGAATTATTCTACTGGAAAAGCAGAGCTGATTGTAGCAAGTTGTGATTATCGAGGATTGCTCTGGAGAATTGCAGGAACATGCTATAAGCACGATGTTGTTATAGGAAATACAGATATAAATATTACAAGGGACAGGAAGGACAATTCCCTAAATCTCGGTGTTGATTTTGTAGATGTTGATATAACCCATCTTAAAGACGTGCAAAAGTTTATTGATGATTTATACCATATAGTAAGCACAAAAGGAGATGTTGATATTGAGGAGACTCCAGAGGAAATTATTGAAAGGCTGGGGATTAGGGGAAAAATAAGGTATGTCCCAAATAAAAAATCTTATGTTATAACAGCATCTGCTCCTGCTGAGCATGACCCTAAGCAAATAGGCGGGCTGTATGGGCTTACACGTTATATTAATGAAAGGCTTTTAGGCGGGATTTCTCTTGCTATAGGTCAGCTTAAGGCATCAAGGGTAATTGAATTTACGTCGGATTTGGCTCCTGATGAGGTTAAAGCTATATCTGAGAAATATTTTTCGCATATTGATTGCTAAAAATCGGGTTCATACCCCGCCCATTAGGGCGAGTCAGTTCCGATTTTGAGGCAGAGAAAATCCTCTCTGATTTTCTGGTCTCAAAAACAAGAATTTTTAATCTCCTGTATGAATAACTAAAATTGTATCTGCTTTTTATAACTCCTCGCGCAATGGCAACAGCAGAATTTGTAAGTTTCTCCTCGTATTTTCTCAGTATGCCCTCCTTCATAAACCTTGCATCCGCAGTGTGCGCATACTGTAAGCTTTGGTGCAATAGATATGTCAATCAAATCTCCAAACTTAGAGAACATCTGCGCAGTAAACTTTTTTCCTTCTGGTGTAAGGGAATAAACTTTCTTCTCGCGGTTTTCTATCTTGTCGAATTTTATCAGCCTGTTTTTTCTTAGCTGGCTGAGAAAAGGATAGACATTGCTTGTACTTACTCTTCTGTCTAATTTCTCAGAAAGCTCTTTAATCAGCTCATATCCGTGCAGGGATTTGCATGAAAGCAATGTCATAGTATAAAACTTGAGGAGGTTTGTTATTTTAATTTTAGGCATATTTCAACTAATAATCCTTGCATATAAATATATTTCTAATTTTGATATGTCGTATTATGATATATTCAGAAAAGTTTAAATAATAGGATGCATACCATCACATCATATTCGGGAAACCTATTCCGAGGAGGGAAAAATGGACGGAAAGAAGAAAGGCGGATGCTGTTGAGATAAAAGGAGAGTGTTGTTTTTAATTTCTTTATTTTATCTATTTTATTTGTAAAGAACACAAGAGTTGTAATATTGAGATAGTAAAGTATTCTGTAACCCCAGACACAAAATGAGCAACCCAAAAAAACCAGATAGCAATTCCCCAGAAAAAATAATCCTTCCTATCAGTGGAATGCACTGTGCTTCGTGTGCGGCAAATATCGAGAAGGCATTGAGTAAGGTTTCTGGAGTTGTGAAAGCGAATGTTAATTTTGCTTCTGAAAAGGCAAATGTCGAGTATAATCCAAGCATTGTTCAGAAGGAAAAATTTGTCAAGACAATCGAGGATAAAGGATATAAGGTAATTCTTAGAGAAGATACTAACGATAAATCTGGAAAATTAATCCTAAAAGTAAATGGCATGAGTTCTCAGCATTGTGCTGGAATTGTAGAAAACGCTGTAAAAAAACTTTCCGGAATAAAAAGCATTGGGGTAAGCTATGCAAATGAAAAAGCTGTTATTGATTATGACACATCACAAATTACCATCGAGAAAATTAAAAAGGCAATTTCTGAAGCAGGGTATACACCCGAAGCATATCCACAAAATCAAAATTTAGACAGGGAAAAAGATGCAAGAAAAAAAGAAATCCAATCCCTGAGAATCAAGCTTATTGTCTCTATAATATTCAGCATTCCTTTACTTTATTTGGTAATGTCTCCAATGCTAGGATTTGATTTGCCTGAGCTAATTCACAAGAATCTTGCGCTTATACAATTCCTCCTTACAACTCCGATTATGGTAATGGGCAAGGATTTTTTTATAAGGGGATTTCTGGCAGTTGTCAAGGCAAGGTCAGCAAACATGGACACACTTGTTGCTCTTGGTACAGGAACTGCTTATCTTTACAGTTTGATAATCTCGACATTAATTTGGAGTGGAGCAGATGCAGAAATGCACATCTATTATGAAATCGCAGGCTTGCTCATCATGTTTATTCTCCTCGGAAAATATCTTGAGGCAGTAACAAAAGGAAAAACATCAGAAGCAATAAGAAAGCTTCTTTCCTTGCAAGCAAAAACTGCTATTGTCGTCAGGAACGGAACGGAAACAAAAATTCCAATAGAGGATGTTGGTGTCGGAGACATTGTAATTGTTAAGCCTGGAGAAAAAATTCCAGTTGACGGAATTGTCATAGATGGGCATAGCTCTGTTGATGAAAGCATGCTCACAGGAGAGAGTATTCCCGTCGAGAAAACAAAAGGCTCAAAGGTTATCGGAGCAACCATAAACAAAACAGGCTCATTCAAATTCCGTGCAGAAAAAATTGGCTCTGATACTGTTCTTGCAAATATAATCAAGATTGTCGAGGAAGCACAAGGTTCAAAAGCTCCGATTCAAAAGCTTGCTGATACAGTCTCAGCTTATTTTGTCCCTGCTGTTTTTATCATTGCTGTACTATCATTTCTCATCTGGATTTTCACAGGAGCAGATTTTCCATTTGCTCTTACAATATTCATCGCAGTCATCATAATTGCATGCCCTTGCGCACTTGGATTAGCAACTCCGACGGCAATAATGGTAGGAACAGGATTAGGGGCAAAGCACGGTGTTCTTTTCAAGAATGCAGAATCACTCCAAAATGCCAAGAAGATAAACACTATTGTCTTTGACAAAACAGGAACACTCACAAAAGGAAAACCAGAGGTTACTGATATAATCCTTCTCGATAAATTTTCAGAAAAGGATGTTTTGCTGTTTTCAGCAATAGCAGAAAAACGCTCGGAGCATCCGTTAGGAGAGGCAATCTTAAGATGTGCAGAAAGCAAAAAAATCCCAATCCCTGAGCCAAACAAATTCAAGTCAATAACCGGAAAAGGAGTCTCTGCATTTCACAAAAACAAGGAAATCCTTCTCGGAAACAGAAGATTATTCTCAGAGAAAAAAATCTCATTAGGAAAAATAGAATCCAAAATATCTGAGCTTGAAGAGCATGGAAAAACAGTCATGATTGCATCTTTCGATGGAAAAATTATCGGGCTTGTTGCAGTTGCAGACACGCTAAAAGAATCATCTCAGCCTGCAATTGCACATCTCAGAAAGCTCGGAAAGGAAATCGTAATGATAACAGGAGACAATTCAAGAACAGCAAATGCAATTGCAAAACAAGTCGGAATCACAAGAGTTCTTGCTGAAGTCCTTCCTGAGGATAAAGCAAATGAAATAAAAAAACTTCAGAAGCAGGGAAGAAAAGTCGCAATGGTAGGTGAAGGAATAAACGATGCACCAGCACTGGCTGTTTCAGATTTAGGCATTGCAATCGGCTCAGGAACAGACATTGCGATTGAAACAGGAGACATAATCCTCATTAAGAACAACATACAGGACGTTGTAACAGCATTTGAATTAAGTGCCTACACAATCAGAAAAATCAAGCAGAACCTTTTCTGGGCATTTATCTATAATATCGTCGGTATTCCAGTTGCGGCAGGTATTCTTTACCCATTCACAGGATTCTTGCTCAACCCGATAATTGCAGGAATGGCAATGGCATTCAGCTCTGTAAGTGTTGTTGCAAATACGCTGATGATGAGAAGATTCAGAGCAAAAAATATATAAACCAGTATCATAAAGGAACTTCTATGGTGTTAATGAAAAGAGAGACAATCATTATAGTATTTCTTTCCCTAGCTACACTTTTGGCAATTGTTTTAGTCGGCAACGGAATTACAGGCATGGCAGTTTTCGGGGAGAATATTAAGGAGCAATGCGAACAGGATACTGAATGTAATAATCCTGCTGTATGTTGCAGGTTTTATGAGAAGGAAGCTGGAGTGTGTCATAGCAAAGGAATGTGCACAGGCATAGAGGATTTAACTAAAAGCGAATTTGAGGATGCAAAGAACACTCAGGTATATACCCAGATGGAACTCCAAAAAAGCATGGCATTCCAGATATTGTTCGGGCTAATGATATTTCTTGTGGCAGGATTTGCCATTTATGTATATGTCCACCATCATCAGCTGAATAAAAATAAAAGCTCTAAGAAGAAAGCCAAGAAATAATCTAAATAAAATAATCTTATCATCCAAACTTAGGCACCTTTGATACAGGCTTATAGTGTGTGTACATATTAAAGAACTTCTCCATCAAATCATAAAGCTGGTGGCAATCATAAGTTAATCTCTGCTCAAATCTCTCTGTGTAAACCCTATAAAAGAATTTTTCATACATTGTCCTCAAGAAAATAAAGAACGGTTTCTCATCCCACCTATGCTCAAAGTCATTCTCAAGATAACCGTCTATAAAAATAATTACCCTGCCGTGCATAAGCTTTGCTTTTGTATTATCATCCTTGATTGTATCCACAGGCTTAAGCTCGAACATCAGGACACGCATCTTAATCATTGCCCTATGGTATTCAGAAGTTACTTTCTTCCATGTGTAGTTTTCCCATTCGATAAACTTGCCTTTAGGTGTCTTGTATTCATACGTCTTATTATCTCTTTTCTCCATTCCTCTCTCGAAGTAA
>CAZXRI010000012.1:9111-12972 GCA_964642765.1 uncultured Methanosarcinales archaeon
AATATCCCCTTATATTCAAGCTTCAACTGGTCAACAACAATTCTTACATCTACCATTTTAATCCATCACGCATGAACCCCTGTCCAGTATCTGTGCTCAAATCCTTCTCCCTGCATCTTCAGCCTGTTTTTTACCATATTATGCAATGGATGGATTTCCCGATACCACAATTGGTCCCACCATACCTGCTCAAATTTCTTCTTGATAATATACTTATGGAAAAAGTTTCTTAGCTGCGCGTAAAAAGCGTTTTTTTCAAAATTACCCTCATAATCATAGCTTATATTTCCCCTGAACTCTACCAGCATTCTGCCTTTGGTAATTGTCCTGTGAGAGCCGTCTGACATTACAATCTCCTCGTCATTTGCGTCGTATGTGTGAATATATACATCAATCTGGAAATCAAGATACTCGTCTTCATGTCTTGTTGCTGTCCAGCTGTATTGCCTTTCAACACCAAATGGACTTGGACGTTTGTGCTTATAAACCCTTTCCTGAAACCTGAACTTTCTTTCCCTGAGATAATCAATCATCGAGATATAAAGGTCTTCCATATCCCAGACTCCTTTGTATTTGATATATATTGTCCACACACCGCCGCCCATGTATCTTTCTGATGCTTTCATGGTCTTGCATGCACCCCGGGACCGTGCTCATGCTCAAACTGGTCATTTATCATCTTAAGCCTTTTTTTTATTTCAGAGTGTAAGGTATAAGCCTCTGTCCTGAATTTCGGAGAGTATTCATACATTGTTTTTTTCCTCATGATATACTTGTTATAAAAATCCTTCAGGTGCCTGTGAAATGCTGTGTCATCCCATCTCTTCTCGAAATCATAGATTATGCCGCATCTAATTTCGAGCCATAATCTTCCTTTGTTTAATGCCCGTGTTTCTCCGTTGGCTAAGGTAGTCTCAAAATCATATACATCCCAAGTCTGGAAATACATGTCATACCTTACCTGAACATAATCATTCTCATTTCTCACAGCTTCCCAGATATAAATTCTTTCATCTCCAAATGGAGTTGGCTGCCTGTGCTCGTTGTAAAGCTCGTTGAACTTATACTTCCTGAATTTGAACCAGTCTGCCATTGATTCATATAAATCCTGCATGTCCCATACACCGGAAAACCTGATAAAATAAGTCGGAGCAACACCAAACCTTTCAAACATATTCGCAGGATTACCTTTTTTCGGCATTTTAGTTTAAGAAATAACTTTTAGTGTTTAAAGTTATAAATGTTTCTCCTTCAAATTAGAAAAATTATCTCTCAATAATCTGTGCATTTTTAGTCAAGTCAATAATTGTTGAAGGCCTTCCTGATTTCTCGCCTTCGTATAGAATGAAATCAATCTGAGACTTTATCTTGTCATCTAAATCTTCGAGTGAAGTCATGAAGTTTTCGCTTGTTATGTTTGCAGATGTTGTAACAACAGGAAATCCTAACTCAGAAACAATCGAGCTGAACCAGTGATTCGGAATACGGATGCCTATTGTATTAACATTTGGAGCAACATTCCCTGCAATTTTTGCATTCTTTTTGGTTAGGATTAATGTGTAAGGGCCTGGGAGCTTGTTAATCCATTCCTTTGCATCATCATTAACATTGCAGTTTTCCAATATCCATTTCTTCGACGGAGCAATGACTGAAAAAGGCGTCAATGGCCTTTGCTTTATTTTCCTGATTAGCCCGACAGCTTTTGAATCAGAAGCATTGCAGCCAAGCCCGTAAATTGTGTCTGTAGGATGAATAAATACTGTTCCCTCCTCTATTTTATTTACAACATAATTCTTTGTTGAGAAACTCAGCTCCTCTTTTGTTATGATTCGCATCTGATATTATATAGTCGAGGAATTATATATAGTTTGTGTTTTTATGCAAAAGCTGATTGCTCAAAATTGTCAAGTTGAATTTTTACTTACTGACATACTGCCTTATTCTTTGAAATCTCCAGCTTTTTGCATCCATCAAAAGCAATGTCAGAATACACAGCCTTGCCGAGCATAATCATTGAGGCATTTCCTCCATGTGATTCAATCATGGCAATCTCCTGAAGCATTTTCTCGTCTGTAAGCAGTCCGCTTTCCAATGCAAATGATTTTGAAATCCTGATCACTTCCGAGAATTTTGGATTCACTAGAGACTTAATTTTTTCAAGGGCATTATCTCCTGCAGAATTTATTCTCTCACATATTTTTCTGTCCTTGAGGATTCCTTTTGTGTGCAATGGACCAAATACCTTGTAATAAACAGCTTTCTCTTTCACGTCGAGAATCTCTGCCTCAAGTGGATTTCCTATTTTGGTTTTCATCAAAAACCCGCCATTAAACTGTCCAGCAACATCTCCCAATCCAGTTGAATTCTTGACTTCGGCGATATGTGCTGTCATGGCAAGCTCTTGTTCATATTTTCCGAGAGAGAATAATCTATTTAATGCAAATGCCGTTGCCAAAGAAGATGCACCGCTTAATCCAAATCCACATCCCAGCTCAAGCTCTGATTGAAGCTCAACCTTTACTCGAATTTTTGTAAGTGAATCAATAACTGTTTTTACTGTCGGGAATTCTATCTTCTTGTTGTTGAAATATATTTCTGTTGACTGGCTTTTGGTTATGGTTGCATATACTCCCTTGTTTACTGTAAATCCAACGCCTAAAGAATGCTTCTTGGAAGGCTCAGGATTATCACATACCCTGAATATGCACGATAAATTTCCCGGTGCAAATGCCTTTGCCATACATCTGAAAAATCTCCTGAGTTTTAAATAGGTTTTGAATGTTTAAATTATTCAGGCACAACACTGCTCGTTACAGTCAAAAATGCGCCGTCGAGAAGAACAATTGCTTCCTTGACATCATCATCAGTTATATCCTCATGGGAGTTCTTCTCTGCAATCACATGCAGAAAAAACTCGAAGCTGTGCAAAGCAAATCTCAATGCATCAAGCTGGACAATTATGCTTGGAGGAAATTTTCCAAATCTCTCCCTGAAAGACATCATTGCAAGATAAAAGTCGCTGCTTGTAACAGCCCTGTCCCAGAACTTTCCGAGGAAATCCTTTAATGTTTCAATTCCATCTGGCAGGATTATTCTCCTTTTAATCTGGCTTAATCTGATGAGCTTTTTCTCGCCTGAAAAGTAATACACAAAATCTATTTCACTTTCTTTCAGGATGATAGAATATTTCCTTAATGATATTGGCTCGAGCCCGACAAAATTATTCTTTTCAGAGGTAATCCTTTTCAGGAATTTCTCCATGAAATCCTCCCAGACAATCTCAGGGAAATCCATTGACAGAGAGCATTCAATATATTTATCCGCATTTGAAAAGCTCAGGCTTTTAAATTCTTCTCGGGATTTCTGGAAGTTTTCAATTAATGCGCAAAGCTCTATCGGAGAAACCAGCTTATCAATTATCAGCTTCCAGCATTTTTCAACTGCTGCATGGCTGTCAAGATTTGATTTGGCATATTTAACAATCCTGCTGAATTCATCCAAATCATCTGCATCTTCTTTTGCATTAATGTAATGGTCTTTCACAAGCTCTCCAAAGTCTATCTTATTCCCGTCGGTAAAATCATTCCTTGCAATGCTTCCGCAGCTATGCGTCATGTCAATAACAGCTTGATTTGGCGCTGTAAAAAGAACCTTGAATGGAAACTCCCTGCACAACAAAGGCTTTTGCTCGTGAATAGAACATCTTAAATTATCGTCGAGAAAAATACACCTGTTATTTATTTTTTTCAAGATATTCCTTTTTGTGCCGAATGGTGTTATGTATTCTTCTATGAAATCCTTATCAAAAACTTTCTTTATAGTGTCAATCTCTTTCTCTGAAACAATAACCTCTGTTCCTAT
>CAZXRI010000013.1:0-3842 GCA_964642765.1 uncultured Methanosarcinales archaeon
TTTTCATCAGACAGGTAAAGCCCAGAACTTCCAGCATGATAATAATATGGAAGACTTCCATCAGGAACAAAACAATACCTTTCTTTCCTTCCTTTTACAATTATCTCAGCAGTTGTCGCCAATAACTGAAGCCTTCTATTCTCACTAACCTCTTGCTGAACCTCATCAAGAATATCCCTAATCTCGCGCATCAGAAAAACATACGAAAAATCAAGAGACGACATTCCTGACTCAGGAGAAAACAGAGATTGTGCCTTCCGCCTGAATAAAGCAAGATAATAAGGCACATTAATTTTCTCAGGAGAAAAATCCTCTGCAAGCATTGCATTTTTGTAAACAGGAGCTTTTCTATCGCCTGAAACAAAGTATGAAACAGTGTCTCCTTTTCCATATCTTCCAGATGATTGAAGCATAAGCTCCATGTGAGCCTGCGGTATTTTTGTATTTAATTTCCTAGCAAGGTATTCCTCAGGAGATATTCTGCAAATTCTCTCTATTGAAATATCATCCGCACTTAAATCTCTCTCCATAATCATCCTTTCAGTAGATTCAACAAGCTGTTTTAACTCATCAATCTCATCAAGGGCAAATAACCCAATTGCCTCTCTTATAAAATCATTGATAAACCTCTCATTTTGTTTTCCTCTCAAGCCAACGCCTTTAACAGTTACTGCCCCATTCCTTACCAGAGCATAATTCTTTATTGCAGAAAAAAATCCCTTGTCCCAAGGGCCTTCATATTCCAGTGAAATTCCTTCAGGCAGGACGCTTCTTGCATCCTCGACTATCTGCGGAATTATATATCTGGGAGCTCCATGCATTAACGCAAAATAAATCCCGTCTGTGTCAAGCTCAAGAAGTATAATATCTCCAGCATCCTGATATAATCTTAATTTATCTTCTATGCGCGTTATCATTTCTCTGCCAATGCTTGTTACCTTGCCTGCATTATCAGGAGCATTAAAATGATAAATCCCTGAGCCCATATATCCAAAATGCGTTGCCGCCAATCTCTTGAAAGCAGTCTGGACAGCATCCCACTTGCGATATTCAGGAGAACCTTCCTCATGCAGGTTTCTTTCCTGCCTGAACCTCTGCCTGTACTCTGTAACAAGCTCAACCGATTCTATAAATTTCCCAAGAGGCTCTTTCTTTGGAGACAACCCATACACCTTAATTATAGATGGATACATCTCACGAACATCAACCTTATGCACATCACCAACAAGTCCCTTGAAAAAAATCTCTGTCCTTCCTCCCTTAAATCCAGCAGAGTATGTAGGCATTGGAATTGCCCTTCCTTGCCTGAGATATTCCCCGAGCAAAAAATGGTCAATGACATTTGCAGTTCCTATCCGATAAGCATCCTGAATCCTTAGAGGAAAAAGCTGGGCAAGAAAAAAAGGAGCAAGCATTGTATTCCTGCTGATCTCGTCGAGCTTTTCAACTTTCCTTAGCTCAGGACTTATGCCAAAATATTCACACGCTGTATCGAGATTTACCTTCCTAAAAGCTCCCATGTTTTTGTTCAAAGCATAAAGCGCAATGTAAAGGTCAATCACTTCCCTTCCCTGAATACTCATTCTTGGCAAATGCCGTCTGGGATGAAACCTGTCAGTATCAAGATTCCTTTGCCTGTAAGACGATATTTTACCTTCTCTTCCGAGGAGCAAATCAGTTCCGCGTTTATCAGCTTCAGCAAAAAGCCAGCCTAATGTCTGCTCCATATCAAAAACCTCAATCACGTCAGGATTTATTCTCTGGACAAATGCGGACAAATCCTCAATCAGTGCATCAAGGCTTTTCTTTTTCAGAACAAATACACTACCCTCTGGAACTCTTGCTGATATCTCAGTATTGTTCTGGTGTTCGTAATCAATCTGAATGTCCAACTGCATCCTTCTCATCTCTGAATAGTCCATACCAGCAAATGATGTCTGTCCAGACAAGAGGAGGAATTGAGTTACAGTATCATACCATCTATCCAAAAAAGGTTTTGTATTCTCATTTTCCAGCAGAAGATTATGCGTATTGCGGGCAGTTCTTTCATCAGGGAAAGAAATCATTCTATCATATAATCGTGAATCTGGAAATCCGTCTGTGCTCAGCTCTGTAACAGAAAATCTGCTTCTTGCCATGCTGTTTATTGCATCAAGAACTTGATGATTCGCCAGAATAAACGGATGGAATTCTTCCCTATGCTCAACTACCGCATTTCCATTACGCTGGAATAAAGCTATCTCTCCACTGCTATTATCTGCAGAATATCCAACTATTCTCTCAAGAGGAGATGAGACTCTCATGAATTTATATATGATGAGAGAGTATAAAATTGTTACTTAATCTCATAAAGCCACTTCATAAACTCGACGACATATCTTGCTCTCTGGTATGTTTGCAATGCCTCAGATTCTATAGCTTCCTCCTCTATCGGGATATCAAAAAGAAAATCATTTCTTGCATGAATTAGCTCATGAATAGATGTAATATGTGCATCCTCAGGAGAATCATTATGCAGCAGATAAACTGAGGCTTCCAAATTAGATGGATCCCACTCGCCTTTCCAGCCTCTCGGATGTTTCCTATCATAAATTCTTAAATCCACACCAAAAGAATAAAGCTTTACAAGTTGAAGAATAGTTAGCATCTTATTACATATATTAAATTCATTTAGTTTTATCTCCTATCTCCTTCAAAAATCTTCTAATTGTATTTAGGATATGCTGAGGCTGTGTCTTTAATATTTCAGAAGTCTTTCCAAGCACATCACCATCAAATTTTTCCGATGATGAAAGCTTGAACTCTAACTTTTTGCCTTTCTTCACAATATCCTTCCACAATCTGAAAAGCTCATCTGCCCGAGAAGGAATCTGGGAAATTTCACACTCAAGCAATTTTGCAACCTCTTCCAGAATCTTATCATCCTGCTTTCCAGTTTCCTGAAGAGCTTTTCCAGCAACAAAAGTCAGTCTTACAATCCCGTCGGAAATCTTCTTTGCATCAATTATTTTTATCTCACCTGCTTCACTTGTATTATTCAGGTGAGTTCCTCCACAACATTCAACATCAATATCATCAATCTGCACAATCCTTAGTTTTTTTCCAGGAACAGCACCGCCTTGATAAATCCTCATCCCAAACTTATCCTCAGCTTCCTTTCTTCCAAGAAAATATTTCTGGACTTTTCTATGCTCATGAACAAGCTTGTTTGCCTCAGTTTCAATCTTCTTCAATTCCTCGTCGGAAATTCCAGTATAATGCGTAATATCAAGTGTTGCCTTTTCCTTTGTTTTCTTTGCTCCTGCCTGATTAATGTGATTCCCTAAAACCTTTTTTGCAGCAGCATTTACAATGTGAGTTGATGTATGATGCTGTGCCAATTGCTTCCTCCTATCCAAATCAACATGAACCTTAACATGCTCTCCCTCTCGGAAATTTGGCTCAGGCTCATGCTCTAACACATGCACAATAATTGCACCCTGCTTGAAAACATCCTTAATCTTAACGCCGTTAATATTTCCCAAATCATGCAATTGGCCTCCTGATGTTGGATATGCAACTGTCTTGTCGAGAATAACATTGTTTCCGATAATCCGTAAAACCTTTCCATCATTCTCATTCTTCAGGTAATCATCAAAATAAAGAGCTTCTGTATCAGGAATTCCGTCGAGATTTAGCACCTCAGCATGCTTTGTCTGGTGAACCTGCTCTGACTTTTCATGCAATTCAGCAACCTTGACATAAAAGTTGTCAGGAATCTTAATCTCTTTTCCTGCTTTCTCACCTGCAGACTTTATCAGCTCAGGGCTTATTCCCTGCGAGTCATAAAGCCTCAGCAAATC
>CAZXRI010000013.1:3852-5408 GCA_964642765.1 uncultured Methanosarcinales archaeon
TCCTTTTCAATTAATCTGGAAACAATCTGCTCAGAACGCTTTTTTGTTGCAGAATATTTTTCCTTTTCAACAGCAAGAATCTTTTTAGTATCCTCAATATTCTCAATCAATTCAGGAAAAATCTGCTTCAGATAAACAGCATGCTCCTCAGCAATCTCTCCCAAATCAATATCCCAATTATACTTGTCAATCAATGACAAAGCCCGTCGGAGAATTATCCTCAGGTTATAATACCCTCCGACATTGCTTGGAATAGCACCATCTGCAATAGAAACAAGCAGAGTTCTTGCATGCTCTCCGATAGAATAAATCGCAGACAGAGGAATAATCTTATTTTTCAGCTCTTTTGTATCAACACTCAAAGCATTTCCAACTTTCTGCCATGCCTTGTCAATATCCTCAACCTCGTCTATGTTCAGGTAAGAAGCAAAAGGAAGAAACCTTCTCATAAGCTCGTCGGATTTGTGTCCTGTAATCCCATACAGCTTTTTGCACACAGTCGGAAAAGTAGTTTCATAGCTTGTTGAAGTTCCTTTTGTAAACCATGCATTTCTCTCATGCCCCATTCCCATATCAAGAACTTTAATGTTCAGCTCCTTGTAAGAATCCTGTGTTTGCTCATATTGCATGTAAACCTGATTTCCCAACTCAAGACCTCGAGAGAAATATTCCATTGATGGTCCAAAAGTCCCTCCACCAGCCCAAGCATCTTCATGAAAAGTAATATCGTTTTTTTTCAAGCCAAGCCCTTTATCAAGCCAAGTATAAATATCCTTGAGGTATTGGTTTGTATCATAATCCTTTGGCTGGACAAAAGCGTGCTGTCCAATCATCACAAACCCTGTATAATGCGCTCCTGTTATTCCACCATTGTCAATATCGTTGAATCTCAAACAAAATTGTGGAATAACAAGCTTTCTTGACGGTGGTTCAATCTCTCCTGTAACAACATATGGCTGGAATGCTGCAATTGATGCCATAGTAAAATCAGTTGTTGGATTCCATCTTGCAACGCTTGGATATCGTTTGATTGGAGTATATCCCAGTGATTTAAACAGCTTTGAAAATTCCTGCCATACTTCGATATAAGAAAGCTCTTGCTTTGCGGGTGTATCGCCGATAAACCTGAATCCTGAGCCGCAATTTGCATCACCGCAAACATCGCTGTTTGTAATCGTCCAGAAAAATGTTCCGCATGACTTACACTTTTTTCTCTCGTATCCAAGTTCCTTGAGTGTTTCAACAGGATAATGGGATTCAGGATTTGACTGTGCCTTTTGCTTGAACAGCTTTTTCATCTCTTTGTCTGTAAGCATTTTATCGAGAGTAAAATTAATGAGATATTAAATGTTTTGGATTAGAAGCCTTTAGAAAAAAAATCTTCCTTGATTGTATTCAGGACAATCGAGGTGTATGTCCTTGTTACACCTTTTATTGTTCTCAAGCCTTTAAGGAATTTATCCAACTCAGCATTGTCCTTGAACTTGCCAATAATCAGTGCATCATACTCGCCAGTTATGTCATAGACAGCACAGATGCTCTTGTTGTTTGCAATA
>CAZXRI010000013.1:5418-12908 GCA_964642765.1 uncultured Methanosarcinales archaeon
CTCTCGAAGTCAATCAGGTTTTCATTCTCTATATTGACGAGAATCACAGCAGTAAGCACAGGCCCTGAAATCTTTTCCGAGAGAATCGGGACTATTTTTTGGATTGTGCCATTGTCAAAAAGTCTTTTCATCCTGTAAAATGCAACAGAGGTTGAAATTTTCAGCTTTTTTGCAATCTGCCTGTATTTCAGCCTGCCATCGTCTAAAAGGAGGTTAAGGATTTTCTTGTCAAGCTCGTCCATAAAACTGCAATGCCAGATAAGTTTAAATTATTTTCTAAATTTTTGATGCAATTATGGATATCTTCCAATATTCCATATTAGGCAAGAGCCTATCTTTATATACTAATAGAAATATATTCAACTACAAAAAAGGTGAGTGTTATGAAAGAGAAAAAGCATAATGTAAAGCCAACGGATTCTTTTAGCAGAGAGGGATATATCAATTCCGAAACATTTGGGCATGATATTCCTGAGAAGCTTGAGCTTGAGCCATTTACTCATCCATCTGTTGCTCTGCAGAATGCAAGGCTTAATGAGGAAGTTAAGAAAAGGGTCAAGAAGTGAAATTAAAAAATCCTGATAAAGGATTTTTTATTTACTTATTTGCTTAATATTTCTTATCGGCTCTTCAAAAAATTCCAGTTCAAGTTGCAT
The DNA here is from genome assembly GCA_964642765.1 of uncultured Methanosarcinales archaeon. Taxonomy (GTDB): domain Archaea; phylum Nanobdellota; class Nanobdellia; order Woesearchaeales; family CAZXRI01; genus CAZXRI01. The sequence goes on from CAZXRI010000013.1 coordinate 6,075, forward strand.
TGCATACTTGTAATTTTCTCTGATTGTTTCATTATCTAAACACAAATTATCGACGAGAGTTTCCATTTCCTTAGCAAGCAATTGCATTTCTTCCGACGAATATGTTTTTATCCATTTAATATATTGTGAATTTTGATTTGCTGTTTTCTCAAGGGACTTTCCAAGCCATGCATACAAAATCATGCATGGAGCCATTGCAGAAATTATCTCAGGAAGGGAATCATTCCATGCAACCTTGAGAAGAAAATCAGTATATGCTTTGCATGCCTTTAACGGCTTAACATTATCCAAATCAATTCCAAGAGTTTTGCTGTATTCCTTGTGAAGATTCAATTCCTCGAGAACACCACCCATTAATTTATGAAGAATCTTTGCTGTTTCAATGTCATCACACTTTGCAATTCCCAAAGCGTATGCTTTTCTGAAAGCCCTCAAATAAAAAGCATCTTGGGCAACATAAATCTTAAATGCCTTCATATCTAGTTTTCCCGACGATATGCCTTGAACAAATTCACAATTAAGGGATTTCTCTGCTATTGGAAAATTTTCTTCCCAGAGTTCTTGGCTGAGTTTCATATTTTTATGAAATGGCAATCTTGTTATATTTATTTCGCCTCTTGTGTATTAGAAAACTCCCACATCCTAAATCTATTCTCTTTAATTACATAAACATCTCTCATACCCCATGTTTGATGATTATCGACTATTCCGATATACATTATATCTCCTTTATTATATGAATGTTCAGCACCAAATAAATGTCCTATCTCATGCCTTAATTTCTGCCTATCTTCTTTTGGATTACCAGAAGAATCAAGCATAACAGTTCCTTCCTTAACTCCTGCAATCCCTCCGACAGTTGCTTCAGGTATCCATGTAGTAAAAAGAATATAAACATCGCTTGGCTCGCCAGCCATATCTCTTAGTTGTTTCTTAGCTGGCTCATAATCATTTTCAAACTCATAGTCATATACCCGCTTATATCCAACACTCTGTACCTTAATCCCAAAATTTTCCTCAAACTCTTTTGACACGCTTCCAATTAATGATTCTACATAGCCCTGATTGACATTGCACAAATATACAGTTGCTTTTAATGTCCTCGCATTAGGGGATGATTGATTGGGATTGACCTTTTCATCGTCTGAGTTTTGAGATGGGTTCTTTGCAAGTTTTTTTTCTTTAAGTCCTGTTGCAAGTAATTCTCCTAATCTCCGAGGAGAAGTCCCATATCCCAAAACAATGTTATCAAGATAATCAACTCTCGATGATAGAATCCCATATTCCGAACTTACAACAATACCTATATCAAATTCACTCTGGGCGGTATTTTTAATAGTTTCAAGGAAATTATTTTGTTCGGCAGGATTGTCAAAGTAAATCTGAGGTATTCTTACATTGACAACCTCTTCCAATTTTATAAATGTCCTTTGGTCAGCTAAATAAGTATTAGCCCATTCTACAGTTCTTCTGGCAGTTTCTGAGTCATACTCAGCTGCTCTAGAGTTCCCTGAGGTTTCATCGTCTATAAATACTGCCAATGATAATGTTTCTTTTGCATTTTTTCTTAGCTCATCCTGCAGCCTGTCTCTATATGAATTAATTCTTTCGTCATATTGTGTAAATGCTATTAAGCGGACAACCGGGTTAGATAATGCAGAAATATTCTCTACAAGGGAATCAATTGACCTATTCATTCTGCCTTCATCTTTAATTGCAGAAGCCTGCTGTAATAAGTGGCTTGCATCTGTATTTTCATGAAGATAGTTTACATTGTATCTTGCTAATCCTAAGGAAGATACTAAAGCTACGCCTATTGCTCCATATGTTAACTTTCTAAGGAATTTTCCCATATAATGCTGCAAAATAAGGGCAGGTATATAAATTTTACTACTTATAAGTTGGTATTATGTTTCCTCGTTATTTTCTCTCGAAAGAAACAACCTTCTCTTTTAACTTTTCAAAATAAAACTCCTTGTCAAATAACCTGAATATTGGAGATATTACTATCGGCGTAATCATGGCTATTAGGAAACTCAAGAAAAGATTTCCTGTTGAATAACTCGGGTCAGGAAACAAAAATGCTCCTGCAACTATTCCTATTATAGACGACAAAAATGCTGCCTTTCCTGAATATTTTTTTGCAAATAATCCATATATAGTCGGAAACGCTGCTGCTGCGCAGACAAGGTCGGCAATCAAGAATAAATATAATACACTATATCCTCTTGTTGCAATCAGTATTGAAATTCCTGCAATTACAACAGTGAGCCATCTTGAAATTGACATAATTCTTTTCTCGTCAACATTAGGCTTTATCCTGATTATATCGACGGTGAATAAGCTTACAAGGCCATTGATTAAAGTGTCTGTTGTGCTCATAACAAGAATTACAGCAAGAACTATCCCAGTTATAAGAACCCAGTCAGGTGCTGCATTTATGAGGAATGAGAACAATGCCACCGACGGATTCTCTACCGTATTTGTATCAACAGCAAATAATCCGAATATTCCTGCAAACAAGATTATCGGAATAACAATTAATCCTGCATAAAAAAATGCCTTTGACATAACACTTTCTGTTTTTGCAGCATATACGCGCTGCCAGTTTCCCTGATTAAATATCTCAGCTCCGATAATGGCAATTATTAATGTCAACCCAAACTGGATGCCTCCAATTGAGCCGAAATTCAAAAGCTCAGGATTGGCTGAATTTGTTTTTTCAATTACCTTGCCAATTCCACCGACGAAAAATAAGCTTGCAACAAAGATAATTGCAAGCAATGGAATAATGAACCAGCTTTGTATTTTGTCTGTAAAAACAGAAACATTGAATCCGCCTATTACAGTATAAATTAAAGTCCCTATCCCTATAATGGATGCAGTAATAATAAGCGGAATTCCATAAGCCATCTGCACGGCAAGTGCAATTCCTGTAAGCTCTGCTGTCAGGTAAACCCCCATGTAAAAAATTGTTATCAAAAGAATCATTGCATACATCCACTTTCCGTATCTGTGAAGTGCATACTCAGTAAGAGCATGCCCGTCAGGCATAATTTTTCTCAGGCGTTTTCCAATCATGATGAATATAAACAATGCTCCTGCGCTTCCCAGTGCATATCCTATCAATGCAGCAATTCCTGATGTTGCTCCTGTTTCTGCAGGAGAAAATAAAATCCATGCACCCATTGATGATGCAACAAGAGATAATGTTGCTCCCACAAGGGGAATTTTATTTCTTGATGTGATGTAATCTTCGACAGTAAAATGCTTCTTTATCGAATAAATAATTCCGATAGCTGAGAATACAGCTGTTGTCAGAAGAATTATCCAGATTCCTGTCATGTCCATTTAATTCACCCCATTGCATAATCTATTTTCTTTATCATATTAACCGCAGGCATTTTTTAGAAACCTCTTCAGCAGTTTTCCCGACAAGATAACAGCACGGCTCTATGCCGAAAGAGCCTTTGTGTATGACAGCATCAAACTCTTTTTGCCTTGTATGCAGTGCATATTTCTCGTCTAAATAATGATATTTTAATCTGGCTCTGATTATTTTGTTTAGAACATTCTGGGAGAATTTAATGTTCATTATTGCATATATTTCTGGATTTATTTTTTTAATCCCCATGAGAAGTTCCGAAAGATGCCTGCTTGCGCCAAACTCAGGCTCATGATGCATGATAATTTTTCCGTCTGATAAAACAAGCCCACCTGGAATTGATGCTATGTCCTCTTTTGTTTCTGCATTTATTACTGCTCGTGCAATGTTCATCTTTACATTGCATGCAATCTCTGAAAGGTCTTTTCCGATTAAAATTTTAATTGCATTGTCAATATCATTTACTGTTTCTGACTTCTCATCAGTAAGGATATGCTCTTTTGTCGAGAGAAAATACTCGCTGTTTGAAATTTGATTTTGTGTTATTGCAAACGAGAATCCAAGAGATTTTGATTTCTCTGTAAATAAAATAATTTTATCAGAAAGCCCACTCAGGCTTTTCTCAGATGATTTTTCAGAGAGATACTTGCTAACCATAGGCTGTGTGATTTTCAATATCAAGGAGATTTCCGACTGTGTATGCCCTTTGGCATTTAATTTATGGCACAGCACTGCCCTTAGAGAAGGAATCTGGTTTTCCTCAACAAGAATTGCCTTTGTAAGCATTATTATCAGGTTATAGGAAGATATAAGGAGTTTATAATTGTTTGGATTAATCTGGAGTAAAAGAGAGTTACAAATCGAAATGCTACAAGATTTCCACCTTAAGATCTTGCATCACGGAGTATTTCGCCTATACTTACATAATATCTATTATCAGCCAAACATTTATAAATATATCTTACTTACATAGTATCTATTGACAGCCAATACAGCAAGTACAGATAAAATTCTTGAGAGCATAGAAAGCGAGTTAGATATTCTTAGCAGGCAGAATATCTCATTTGAGCAGGCAATAGAAATCCTGAAGAAAAGAAAACAGGACAAAGAGCAGAAAACAATTCCTCTCTCAATTTTCAAGAATGAAAAGCTTTCTGCTCTTGAAGCAATTGTAAAGTATCTTCGGGAAAACCTTAATCTCGGGTACAAAGAGATTTCTGTTCTTCTCGGAAGAAACTACAATCCAATAAGAATCACATACAAAAACTCTCTCAGAAAATTGCCCAAAAAATTTGCTGAATCCTCCTCAGAAAAAATCCCCCTTGAAATATTCAGGAATTCAAAACTTAGTGTTCTCGAGAGCATTTCTGTTTACATGAAGGATTCTCTCAAATTGAATTATCATCAAATTGCAATTCTTCTCAACAGGGATGACAGAACAATCTGGACAGTCTGCCAGCGTGCAATAAAAAAGAGGAAAGGAAAATGAGGCTGAATAAATTATTGTTAATTACTGCAATAATTTTCTTAGCTGTATTCCTCTTCAATGCAATAGCAGAGCCAAGCGCTCCAACCACAATCAATGTCGGCTCAAACTTCACAGCTAATGTATCTGTTGGCGCATTGCTCAACACATCAGGAGGAATCATCTCAACAGTAACAATCAATACCTCGACTATAAATTACAAGTGGAAAGGGTTTGTTGGAAACATTACAGGCACATACGGGCTTTTGGACAGCTCATTAAACTCATTATTCACATGGGAAATAGCAACACTAACAGGAGAGGTTTATGCAACAAGAAACTCGTCATTGATAAACTGGGCAAATATAGGATGCATGGGCAACAACATTCTATCTTACGAGCAAAAGGAATTAAACATAACTGATTCAGATATCGACAGCATCAACAGGACATTCTCAGGAACAACACACAGTCAATTCTATGTCGGAACAACCCAGATAGCCCAGAATACATGCAGGGCAGTCGGGCTTAATGTAAACAATACTATCCAAAGCTCAACATTCCAGGAAGTTCTTCTTACAGACGGCTCAAACCTCGTCTATACAGCGCTTATTGAAAACTCTACTTATGGATTTAATGGAAATTTCTACGACTTCCAGATTATTGTAGCTGAAAATGCCCTCGAGGGATATCAAGCAAGCATCCCATATTACTTTTATGTCGAGCTGATATAAAATGAACAGCCACAGCAAAAACAAAAAACAGAAAAAGATTTTGATAGCTGCATTGATCATAGCCATGCTCCTCACAATTATCGAGAGTGCTTATCCTGCTGCACTGCCAGAAGGACCATCAACATTAACAGTTGTTAATTCCACCAAAAGAACTCCGCAGACAGCCTCAAATGTTTCTGCTGTTGCAGGAAATGTATCCCAGCTTAACATTATCGGCTCAACTATAACCCAGACTTGGCAGGGATATTATGGAAATATATCAGGAACAATTGTTTTAACAGATTCGGCAAATTATGCACTTTACGACTGGGATGTTGCATTTCCAGAGGGAGAGATATATGCTTCAGATAGCACGATTGATTTTACAGGAAGCATTGCATGCTATAACTATACAAAGGCAGGAGGAGGCTATCTTGATTTAGCAACGTATGAATCAAGTCTTGGGCTTGTATCTGATGATCCAGACGGTATTAATGAGACATTTCCGGTTGGATCTGCCAATCCATTTTATGTTGGCACAAACCTGATTAACAGCACATGCCCAAAAACAAACCTGTACAATTCATCGGGAGTTCAGAATTCAGCGCAATTCGAGGAATTTATTTTATATGACCTTACTGCAAACAAGATTATATATACAGCACTCCTCGAGGAGACAGGAATAAGGGGTTTTGACAACAGGACATGGAACTTCCAGATGATTGTTGCAGAAAACGGAAGAAACGGAGACAATAATCCAACGACATATTATTTCTATGTTGAGCTGGAATAAATATATCTAACTGATAAGATACCATCCACCTTCTTATTTTATATTCCTTTCAAGCGGCTTCTCTAACATGATATAAGACAGAATTCTCTGCAATGGAATAATCGAGAGGAGAATCACGAGCAGAACCATTAATGCCTTGATTAAAGCAGAGCTATGCTGCATAAAAATCTGAAATGTAAATCCTGCTAGAATTATAAAAAAGATGTAAAACAGAAAAGATAAAAGGTTTATTTCTGTAGAGTTTACCTTCCTGAGCCTCGGCAAATCAATTTTTTCCTCGTAAAAGCATTCCTTGTGGTAAGGATATAATGCTATCATCAATGTTCCGACGTAAAGCTCCTGTTTATTCGGAATGGCTTTTCGGCATTTCATGCAGAGTATGATTGTGCTGTATTGCATTGTTAGTTCATTTACATAGGGATAATTTATACCTTTCTGAAAAATGGGATAATCATTTTGTAGTCTAAGGACAAAACAG
>CAZXRI010000014.1:0-12311 GCA_964642765.1 uncultured Methanosarcinales archaeon
GGGAAGAACATATTTTTATGCAAAAGTTTATGCGTTATTTATGTCCTTGATTATTCTCTGCCAGTTAGATTTATATATCCTAAAGAGATTATATCATTTATGACAGAGAATAAAAAGAAAGTGGACACATACAGTTACAAAGGATGGATGTTATCCGATAATTTCCTGAAAAGGGCTTTTGCTGTCTTTGGGCATTATATTGTTGCAGATTTAATTATCGTCGGCACATTGCTATTCCTTATTGTTATTCTGATGCTGATTGTTTTTGCAGTTGGCAGTATTATAAGATAAACACATCAGAAAGAAGATTTGTTTGGAGTCATGTCATACTCCGACAAATAGTTTTACATTCTCTATTTGTGGTGCATTCTCAAGCTCTCTTACAAATGAGTTTATTTCCCTTCCTTTTCCCTCGAGAACGAAGATAAGCATGCACTTTCCATGATGAAGGCACTGATGAATATTTGTCTTGATTATACTATCATGCTTTCTCTGAATGCTGTGTACTGTGTCCTTATTATGCTCCGGAAGAAGAACAGTCAAAGAGCCATGGAATATCTCATCTTTTTTCAGCAGGGTTTCAATCTCTTTTTCTGCAACATAATGTCTAAGAGCTGCCCTTACTATATCGCTTCTTCCTGAATACCCTAGCTCTTTTATCATGTAATCCACATTTTCAAGAAGCTTGTCATTTACTGAAATGCTGATTATCGGCATGATTGACAGGGATTATTAAGAATATAAAAACTTTTTCATATTTATTATTAAGGATTATTAAGCTGAATAATAAGGTTTTTATAGGGATGTTTAATTATATCATGCATGAAAGGAATAATTTTATCTGCAATATTTTTATCTGCTATGTTCATGGTTTCAGGATGTTCACAAGGACAAATAAGAAATGCCGACGGTGAAAATGATAAAATCAGGATAATTACAACAATCTATCCTCTTTATGAATTTGCAAAAGAAGTTGCAGGTGATAAGGCAGAGGTTAGTTTATTGGTTCCTGCTGGCTCAGAGCCGCATGATTTTGAGCCAAAGCCAAGTGATATTGTAAGAATAAGCAATGCTGACATTTTTTTATATACAGGAGATGCAATGGAGCCGTGGGTTTCTGATGTTTTAGATGGAGTGAATAATAAGAATCTCATTGTGATTTATGCCAGTAAGTATTCTGTCGTGATTCCTGCAAACCCAGACTCCGACGAGGAAGGTAGTTATAATCCGCACATCTGGCTTGATTTTGAGAATGATGAGAAGATTGTGAGTGCATTCGCTGCTGTGCTTTCTGCAATGTATCCAAAGAATCAGGATTATTTTATCGGAAACGCAGATGGTTATAAACAGAAACTCAGAAATCTCGACGATGGATATATTTCAGGGCTGAAAAATTGCCGTACAAGAAAATTCATCACAAACCATGATGCGTTTGAATATCTCGGAAAAAGGTATAATCTTGAGCCAATTCCTATTTACGGGCTTTCTGCAGATAATGAGCCATCTCCGAGAGAGATTAAGCAAATCCTTGATATTGCAAAGGAGAATAATCTAAGGTTTGTTTATTATGAATCACTTATGAGCCCGAAGATTTCTGAAACAATTGCAAAGGAAATCGGAGCAGGTGTTCTTATCTTAAACCCTGTCGAGAGCATGACACAGCAGGAAATTGAAGAAGGAGAGACTTTTATTTCTGCTATGGAGAAGAATTTGGAAAACCTTAAAATAGGACTTGAGTGTGAATAAGAGCATGCAGAAGAAAATCATAAGGAAAGATTATATTGGCAAGCCAGCAGAGAATATTGTTGACATCTCAAGACTTAATTTCAGCTATGAAAGCTCGACTGTTCTTACTGATATAAGCTTCTCTGTTAATAAGCAGGATTTTTTTGGGATTGTAGGGCCTAATGGAAGCGGAAAAACAACCTTGCTGAAAATCCTCCTCGGTATTTACAGGCAGATTAGCGGAAGCGCGAAGCTTTTCGGGATTGATGTTTCTGAATTTAAGGATTGGAATAAGATAGGATATGTTGCCCAGAATGCATCCAAGATTGGGCAGTTTTTTCCTGCAGATGTCCTCGAGGTTGTTGGCATGGGGCTTCTTGCAAGAAAAGGATTTCCAAAGCTTCTCATGAAGAAAGATAAAGGCAGGATTATTGATTCTCTCAGGCTTGTTGGAATGGAAGGTTATTGGAAGCAGAATATCACACAGCTTTCCGGCGGGCAGATGCAAAGGGTAATGATTGCACGTGCATTGATTACAAATCCTGAATTGCTGATTCTCGACGAACCGACAACTGGTGTTGACAGCAAGTCCCAGCATGAATTTTACGAGCTTCTTGGAAAGCTGAATTCTGAAAAAGGGCTTACTATAATTCTGATTTCGCATGATATTGGCATGATTACAAAGTATGTTACAAGGCTTGCAATCCTTAACAATAAGATGGTTTTCCTCGGGACTCATGATGAATTCTGCAAGTCAGAGGCGGCAATAAAGTTCCTTACAGATGATAAGCACCTCTTGTCAATGCATCATCTTACAGGTGAATGAGATGCTTGAAATATTATCTTACGGATTTTTTCTGAAAGCGATTGCTGCAGGAATTGCAATCTCGCTTGCATGCTCTATCTTGGGTGTTTTTCTCGTCTTAAGAAGATATGCTCTTCTCGGTGATTCTATTTCGCATATTGCATTTGGCGGAATTGCCCTCGGGCTTTTGTTTAACATTGCCCCTTTTGTCAGCGCGATTATTTCAGCTATTATCGGCTCGATTGCAATTCTTAAGCTGAAGGAAAAGACAAATCTTCAGGGAGATGCTTCTCTCGGTGTGATTAGCCATCTCGGGCTTGCTGTCGGGATTTTTGTGATGAGCATTGCATCAGGATTTAATGTTGATATCGTCAGCTATTTGTTCGGGAGTATTCTTGCTGTCAGCATGTTTGAGGTAATCCTCTCGATAATATTGCTTTCTGCCACAATTATTTTTATCCTGATTTTTTACGGCGAGCTAATCTATATGTCTTTTGATGAGGAAGCTGCAAAAATCTCAGGAATAAAGGTTGGAGTTTTAAGTATGCTTATGATGATTCTGACAGCAACAACAATCGGGCTTGGTATGAGGATTGTTGGATTGATGCTTGTTTCTGCACTGATAATTCTGCCTGCGTCTTCTGCTTTATTATTTGCAAAAAACTTTAAGACAGCACTCTTTGCTTCTGGGATTATTTCTGTTATTACTTTGATTGCGGGCTTGTTTATTTCTTACCAGTTTGACTTTTCACCGTCTGGAACTGTTGTCCTGCTGAATTTTCTGGTTTTGGTTGGAATGGCTGTTGCGAAGAGGATTAGATAATCCAACATATATCCACATCATCCAAAAAAATGTGCAATCCCATTAGAATAATATTCTATCAATGGCTTGTTTTCAGAAGGCACAGAAATTTTTCCAGCAGAATTATCATATTCAAAAATCCCGAAATCTGACGAGAATTGCAAATATTCCCTGATTTTGTCAGGATGAATATAGGTGTCTTTCTGAACTTTTTTTAGGTATGCAAGAAACTCATTGTACTTGTCAAAAAATTCATCAAAGGTGATTTCAGCAGGAACATCTTTGATAATGGAATTAAGAGTATAGCATACAAGCATAATCGGCGAGATGGCAATGTTATTTTTTATCGAGGACATAATCTGACCTGCAAGAGCATTTACTGTATCTGCTTCTGATAATGAACTTTTCTGGACAGAAGATAATTTAATCGGCTCATTAAACCTGAGATAGCAATTCCCCATGTTTCTTCTCGAACCATATTTTGCAATGCTCCTGAATATATTTTTTCTCTGCCCCGTGAGATTCTCCTTGATGACAATCTTGCTCTCGGCAACATAATCATAGCTTATGCTGACAGGAATGAAAATAATGTCCTTTTTGTCATTAAATCTTTTCCTGCCCTGAAGAATATAATGCAGCAAGCCTGTCTTTGGCTCTGAATATCCTCCTGACTTGTTTCTTCCCCCCTCGATAAAAAAGAAATGGATAAGCTCATATCTCACAATCCGCATTACATAATGTTTAAACACAAGATTATAAATCTCGTCTTTATCACCCCGGCAGATGAAATATGCTCCCATTTTCCTGAAGATAATGCCTAAAGGGAATTTGTCAAACACATCTGCCGCAAGAATAATCGGCATAAATCCGATTTCTGTAACAATGTAATAAGGTATCAGCATAAAATCAAATACGCTTTTATGGTTTGGCACAAAAGTTATGATGTTATCTTTCATCAAATCAGGAAGTTTCTTGAGGTATTCCTTGTTGACATAGATGTTATCGAATTTAGCAATGATTTTATTCTTGACAGTAAACTTTGACAGCGCCCAGAATATGCTGCTTTTTGTAATTTTTGCTGCAATTTTCCCAAAATAAAGATTAGCCTGAGCCAATGCTGCATCTTTGGAAATGGACTTTTTTTTTGCTGTTTCTTCAAGCTCAGATAAAAATTCTTCGTCTGAGAAAATCTCATTTTTTGCCAATTCATAAGATAAGTCTGATTTCAATGAACGTATAATTCTTGTAGCCATTTTATTTAATTATTTAACTCTTACGCTTGCAATAGGAGGCACCCTGAGATAAGATATTGACGGGTTTTCTTTTTTCAGGATTTTCTTTGCAATTTTGTGAGCATCATCGAGATTCCTTGCATAAACAAATCCAAACCTCTCCAGGACTTTCCTGCTTTTTGCTCCGACAACTATTGTTTTTTTGGCATACTTAAATCCATAATATCCCCAATACCACATATAGAACGGATGAACTCCATGGTATGCGTTTCCATTGCTGTAAGCCTTTTTGTAATTTTCGTTTTCTGCAAACTGCTTCTCGTATTTCATCTCGATTTCATGAGCATCAAGCGTTTTAGACAGGACATTCTCAAAAAAATCCTTGTAAGATGGATGATGCCTGAGATTAAACTCGTCTGTAAGCGGATGCGCAAATATCAGCACGCCGTTTCTCTTTAGCAATGGCTTTCCCCGATACAGATTAAAGAAATATCCATGTGCAAGACAAACAAACAGGATTGGGTTCATGATTGAGTTTACACTATAAGGAGAAATATCAGGAATTGAGCCGATAAGAATATCACTCTGTCCATCAACATCAACTTCATACTGCTTAAAATTTGCCTCAAGAGTTTTCTTATGGACTTCCTCGACAGAACCTGCATTTACAGAAATTAGTTTGTATTCTGCCCTTATCATCGAGTTTATTTTTCTCTGCATATTTCTCGGCAGTAAATTCATCGTGAATGCTGTTGTCCGCATCATTGCCTTGTCAGCGAGAGTTAATTCATAATGCCTTTTCTGGAGGAATTTCAGGTAAAAGGGGAATAAGTCGTTGTTCAATGCTGTCTCTATCCTGAATGTGTTGATTTTCTTCTCGATAAGCTGTCCCATCCTGATGATTATGTCATGAAGCATTGAATTTTCAGGATCAAAATAGCTCTCTGAATTCATCAAAGCATGATAATTATGATGGTGTGATATTGAGCGATAATCACACAAGCCAGTTACTAATGATTTATGCCCTCCGTCCATGGAAACAAAATTTACATTGAGATAGATAGTAATATCAGATTCAGCAACCCTTTTATTGATGTAAACCCTTTCGCCTTTTTCTGTTTTTCCGAGGTAAACAATATTTTCTGAATCTTCTGCATCATGATTGTAAAGCCTGTCAGGCCAATATTCTCCGACAATATCCTTTCCGAGCATCTCTTCTAATTCATGTTTTGTCATCTTCCTATGCAAGCCAATTGCGCAGATAAGATGAACATCATCAATACCTGCTTCCCTGAATTTCCTGAATAGGATTTTCATTGCCATCCTTCTTATATCAGGAGATTTCATTGGAGGAAGAGGAAGACTGATGTCGTCGAAAGCAACTGTAATTTTCATTCCTTTTTTTAATTGCTGTGAAAGAGGCTTTTTTCCAAGAGGATGTTCTATTGCATGTTCGATTGCCTTTGCAGAATTTTCAATTCCCTTGAGAGGCTTTGGTGGATAGATTATTCGTGTGCCGTCCGGGATTTTGTCAATAAGAAAACTGCTTCCATAAGGCAGGATGAATTTAGGGGTTTGTTCAGACGCAAAAAAGATATTCCTAGATGAGCTTTCTGGCATATTCTAATCAAATCAAGGTCGATATAAAAATGTTTCTGACTAACAAATTCATTTGCCGCTGAAGATATGGATTGCATGACCTTGGGCAACTTCAGCCGCTTCCATTAATGATTCTGTAAATGTCGGATGCGGATGGATTGTTAATGCAATGTCATCGAGAGTTGCTCCCATCTCAATAGCGAGAATTGCCTCTCCGATTACATCTGAGGCATTATAGCCAACTATTGTAATTCCCAATACCAATCCAGATTCCTTCTCGGAAATTATCTTAATGAATCCTTCTGTATCATTCACAGTCAATGCCCTTCCAAGAGCAGCAAATGGGAACTTGCCTATTTTCACGTCGAGGGCTTTTGCCTCTGCCTCATTCTCTGTAATTCCAGCTATTGCAATCTCAGGATCAGTAAACACAACAGCAGGCACAACAAGATTATCAAATGAACTCTCCTGCCCGGCAATTACCTCGGCAGCAACCTTTCCCTGCTTAGATGCCCTGTGAGCAAGCATTGGATTTCCGGTAACATCACCGATAGCAAATATTCTCCTTTCAGTCGAGCGCATCTGGCTGTCAATCTTGATATATCCTTTATCGTCCAGTTCAACTTTAGTATTCTCTAGCTTCAAGTTTGAGAGATTAATTTTTCTTCCGACTGCAACAAGCACATTATCAGCATTTAAAGAAACCTTGCTCCCGTCTTTTGACGAGATTGTAATTTCTGCAGAATCTCCCTTTATATCGCATTTCTCTGCCTTATGCTCGAGATAGATTTTAACTCCGAGCTTTTCAAGCCTTCTCTGCAATACTGTAACAACATCCTTATCCTGCCCAGGAAGAAGCTGGCTGCCTAATTCAACAACAGAAACACTGCTTCCAAACTTTGCATAAACAGTTCCTAATTCCAATCCAATATACCCGCCGCCTATTACAACAAGGCTTTTCGGGATTTGTTTCAGTGCAAGCGCATCTGTGCTGTCAATTATTACCTTGTGATCAAATTTAAAATCTGGAATTTCAATCGGCTCTGAGCCTGTTGAGATTATTGCATTCTGGAATTCTATGTTCTTGAAGCCGTTTTCGACGAGAATCTTAACCATTGTCGGGCTTTGGAAAAATGCGTCTCCTTTTATGACTGTAACCTTGTTCTTATTGCACAGCATCCCTATCCCGCTGGTAAGAGTCTTGACAATCTTAGATTTCCATTGCTATAATTTCTCGACGTCAATTTTAACATCCTTGACTGTTATTCCCATTGACTCTGAATTTTGAATCTTGTAGAATTCATCAGATGCATGGATTAATGCTTTAGACGGGATACATCCTATGTTCAGGCAGACACCGCCCAGCTCGCTTTTATCAACGAGAGTTACTTCCTTTCCAAGCTGTGCTGCACGAATTGCTGCAACATACCCTCCAGGGCCTGCTCCTATGATAAGCAGTTCTGTTCCTGTTGCTAAATCACCGACTACCATGCCTTATTGAAAAATCTGGAAGTTTATTAGAGTTTCGGAAATATACATAATTGCCTGATGAAATAATGTTTTTTTAGTTCAATGTATATGAGATATAGCAATATTTAAATATCAACTGAAATCTCAATCACAGAAAGTTTAGTATTGCTGATAACAAAATGAAAAGAAGCTCACGACGTTGGAAAAAGAAAGGCCAGATGAGATGGAAATGGCAGCGCAAGAGAATGAAGAAAGAAAAGCGTCGAAGAAAAGGTAAGCCAGCCTAAGATTATGGTTAATTGCATTTCTATATTCTTGTTAATTCAAAACTTTTTTAAATTGCCGATACCCCCTTATTGGAAGTTTATTAAAATATCAATAATCAAATAAGGAGGGCAAAAATGGTAAATGTGGCAATAAATGGATTTGGAAGAATAGGAAGGCTTGTTCTGAGAGCAGGTTTGAATGATCCTGCAATTGAGTTTGTGGCAATAAATGATTTGACTGATGCAAAGACGCTGGCGCATTTGTTCAAGTATGACAGCACGCATGGAAAGTTTGACGGAGAGGTTTCTGCTGTCGAGAATAATCTGGTTATAAACGGCAGGAAAATCAGGATAACTGCCGAGAAGGAAGCTGAGAAATTGCCTTGGAAAGAATTAGGCATTGATATTGTCGTCGAAAGCACTGGAATTTACACATCTAAGGAAGGTGTTGAAAAGCATATCAAGGCAGGTGCAAAAAAGGTTGTATTAAGCGCACCGTTCAAGGGAAAGGACGTTATCAAGACTATTGTGATGGGATGCAATGAGGATTCTTATAAGGGAGAGCAGATGATTTCAAATGCTTCATGCACAACTAACTGCGTTGTTCCAATGGTTAAAGTCCTGAACGATAATTTCGGGATTGTTAATGGGATTATGACAACTGTGCATTCTTATACAAATGACCAGAGAATCCTCGATGGTCCGCATAAGGATTTGAGAAGGGCTCGTTCTGCTGCAAATAATATCATACCGACATCAACAGGAGCAGCATCTGCAATAAGGGAGATTGTTCCTGAACTGGATGGTAAAATACACGGGACAGCTATAAGGGTTCCGACTGTAGACGGCTCTATCGCAATATTTAATTGTGTGCTGAAAAAGCCTGCTACCAAGGAAGATATTAACAAGGCATTCAAGGCAGCTGCTGGAAAAAAGATGAAAGGCGCGCTTGAATATACAGAGGAGCCGATTGTTTCAACTGATATTATCGGGAATCCCCACTCATGCATCTTTGATGCACAGATGACAGAGGTTGTTGATAAGAATGTTGCATTTGTCGTCGGATGGTATGATAATGAATGGGGCTATTCAAACAGGATGATTGACGTGATAAAGCTGATGGCGAAGAAATAAGTTTTCATTTCTTTTATTTTGTTTTCTTTTTCTGGAATTTGATACGCAATTTCTTTCTATTAATCCAATTCAAATTTTATCCCATCTATAAATACCTATTTGTATACTGATTTATAACTAAATATCATACAAACCCAGAGAACAGTGCCACTTTACAACAAAATATATAAACAATCAGCAATTAAATGCAGAAATAAAGCGAAAAAGGACAATGGGAACAGTAAAAAGCACGAGGATAACTGCAAACAACAAGGTTGAATATACTGTTTCAATTGACTATGAAGAATCTCTCCTGCTTAAAGGCCATGTAACAAATATGCATCTCTTCTCGGAAGATTCTGCAGAATTAAAAACCAACATCACATCAAGGGGAAAGGGGAATACTAAATACATGAGAATCCCGAGGCACCTTTCAAAAGACATCACAGACAAAAGCAATGTAAGATGCCTTAGGTTTGATTCTCCTTACAAAATAATTATATTTACAGTGATAGATAAAATATGAAACAATTTTGAGCAATCAAAATGACAACCATAACCAGAATCAAGACAGGAATAAAAGGGTTTGATAATCTCATAGAAAGCGGAATACCTGAAAGCTATTCAATCCTGCTGAGCGGCTCTCCAGGAACAGGAAAAACAATATTTGCTATGGAATTCCTCAAGAACGGTGCATTGAAATTCAACGAGAACGGCTTGCTGATAACGTTTGAGGAAACTCCAAAAAACATTATTATGCAGGCAAAGCAAATCGGCATGGATATTAAAAAGCTGCATGATGAGAATAAAATCCTGATTAAGGCAATGCCTCACGAGGAAAACCTTAACGAGAACATAGTTTTCAAGGTAATTGATGATGCAATTAAAAGCCACGGCATAAAAAGGATAGTTATTGATTCTCTGGATACTTATGCAAATAATATCCTTAGCTTCGAGGATAATGAAAAGCCGCTTTCTGATACCGCATGGATAAAGCGTGTTGTGTATCGGCTGATTAAACGCCTGCAGAATTATCCCAACCAGACAAAGATTCTTATTTCAGAGGCAGAGGAAAATTCACCGAGGCTTTCAAAGGATGGTGTTTCTGAATTCCTTTGTGATGGTGTTATAAAGATTGATTATATGAGCATGGGAGGGAATTACTCTCGGCAAATTAAAATCAGGAAAATGCGCTCTACAAATAATAATCCTGACCTGTTTCCAATGGAGATAACACCAAAAGGCATAATAATCCATTCATAGAACCATTATCGAGATGCCATGAATGAGCTAATCCAAAAGCTGATTAATGAGAATAAGATTCAGTTCCAGCATGGTAATTTTCTTTTATTCGGGTTTGCGAATAATGCCATAACATTAACTAACCTTGCTGTATTCTTTAGTATTCTCGACGAGAAATATCCTGAGGCAGAGCATATTATCAGGGAGATTGGAAAGAAAACGCTTAAATCCGCAGCAAAATCAATCATCCGGAAATTTTCTTCCCCGCTAAATTCAGAGCAGATAAGCATCCTACTAAAATATCTCGGGCTGTTCGGCTATGGTGATTTCAGGATTGTAAATATCAACAGCTCGCAAAAGAAGGTTATCATCGAGATAAAAAATTCCCAGTATTGTGCAATGTACATGAAGCTGTTTGGACAGCAGAAAAAAGATATAATGCACTTTACTTCCGGAATCTGCGAGGGAATCTCAGAGCTAATTCTCGGATGCAGTGCAACAGCAAGGGAAACATCATGCATAGCAAAAGGCAATGAGTCATGCTTTATGGTCGGGGAAAAATGCCCTGAGAAAAATGAATTAATCCCAAAGTTTTCAGGTGATTTATTCCAGCGGCTTTCACAAGCAGAAAAATCATCTGATGAAGAGCAGGAATTTATTAAAAAAGTCGCAGGCCATGACATGATATTCTGGCAGGATGGAATATTCTCGATATGGCGCGCTCCGGGGTTTATCCTGCCGACAATCAGCCTTGCCTTTATAATTAAAACCCTCGAGGAGAAATTCGGGAAATACACGGGAAATCTTTTTTATCATGCTGCAAGAGTCCAATCAAGAGAAGCTCTTTTGCTCCAGATAAAGTCATTCGGATTTAAAAAAGACAAGGCACTTTTGCAGTCAATGTTCGAGCATCCTGCATTAACAGGTTTTGGCATATCAAAAATAGATAGCATGGATTTCGACGAGAAAGTAATAAGATTCAGGCAGCATAACAACCCTTATCCGAGAATAATCAAGGAGATATTCGGAACTGAAAAAAATCCCGCTGATGATTTTGTTGCGGGTCTTGCTGTCGGAACAATAGAGGGTTTCTTTGAGATGCTGATGCAATCAGATGAAAAAGAATGCATTGCATCTGGAAGTGAATCATGCTTATTCGAAATAACACCGAAGAAAACAGAGAAATATCCTCTTGAAAAAAAGCATCTTGACATTATCGAGGGCAAAATAATAGCGAAGAATTTTGTTCTGTGAAAATTCATCCCAAATCCCTATATATTGATTGCCTCGACGAGAAAATTGTTCCCATAATAAACCTTGTCAAAAGTTAGAATTTCAAGCCCGTTCTTGGCAAGAAGAATTTTCAGCTCATCTTCAGAAGGAGTAAACTTCATGCCGCCTTTCTCGAACAAAACCCTGTTGAATCTCTCGAGCAATTTCAGTTTCTCAGGCTCAACATTACCTTCTCTGGCATCCACAATAACTCTTCTGAGAAAATCACTGCTTAACCCTGCATCTTTTGATGGTGTTGATATAATCAACCTGCCATTGCTCCTTAGGACGCGCTTCATCTCCTTTACAGCCTTTTCAGGCTCATCAAGATTAAAAAGCACATTAACAGAAACAACCACGTCGAAAAAACCATCCCTGAATCCTAATTGCGTAACATTACCTTTTTGGACAGCAACATTTTTCAGGGAGGAAACCTTTTCCTGCACAGCCTTTACCATTGCCTCTGAAAAATCAATTGCAGTAACATGATTGCTATTGGATGCGAGCCTTACAGTCAGATTCCCGCTTCCGCATCCTGCATCAAGAACCTTTCTATTTGTGCCGACCAGATTAGAAATCCTCTCGAGCATCCTTTTATTCTCAGGAAGAATCCCAACATAATCATACCCCTCCTCTGAAAACCTGCTCCAGAAATCATTCCAGTCCTGCATTTTAGACAAACACCATTACCATTTACAAAGATATAGTCGACCAACAAGATAATTAAGTTATTCAAGAGAAATCCGACACCGCCAGTCACAGACTGGCGGATTGCTCGCTCCCTT
>CAZXRI010000015.1:0-12219 GCA_964642765.1 uncultured Methanosarcinales archaeon
CAATCTCAACCTCCTCCCCTGCCTTAATACCATTCTTCTCAACCCACTTAGCTGGAAGCGTTATCGTCAGCGTATTATGCCCCTGTCTGATAACTTTTCTTTTCATATTACGTAATATATTCGCCTCACTATATAAAATTTACGTTATATATTGAACATTTTTGGAATATATTGAAATATCATAGGATATATTCCTTATTGTAAAAGAATATATACGTAAATCTCCCATTAACTTCTGTAAAAAAGCAGGCTGAAGCTAAAATGATTCGCGAAAAAGACCTCAAAATTTTGCACCATCTGAGAAATAATTCAAGAGAGACACTAACTTCTATGTCGAGAAAGCTGGATGTTCCAGTCACAACAGTCTATGACAGATTGCTTGCTAACGAGAGAAAATACATTAAGAGGCACACAAGCCTGATTGATTTCCAGAAGCTCGGACTGAATTCCTCAATGTATATTTCCTTCAGGGTCTCAAAGTATAATGTGGATTCATTTGAAAAATTTCTGAAGATGCATCATAGCATTAATTCTGCATACAAGCTTGATTTTGATGGAAGCTATCTTATCGAGCTGATTTCTGAAAATTCTGCTGATGCCAACAGGTTTGTTAAGGAGCTGGAAAATAATTTTGGCGTCAATAGACTTCAGCTGTTCACAATTATAGAGGAGCTTCAAAGAGAGGCTATTTTGACAAAGCCAGAGCATGTAATGAAGTTTTCGGCTATAGGATAATTTAGAGTCTGGCTTATGCAATCAGCATAGCGATAGCTCTAAATCACAGAGGAAAAAATGGTAGAGCAAATTTCGGAGCAAACCGTATTGGATTTAATACAAAAGATGTATTCAGGCGAAAGATTTCTCGATAAGAGAGAAAAGGATCCAAGTCCTGACCATTTTTATGAAGTTGGAAAAGAGCTTGCTAATTTTCTCAAAGAGAATGCAATAAAATCTGGAGGAAGTATTGATGATATTGTCATTGCAATAGGAGGGGATTGCCGAAGAAGTACTCCAGAATTAATTGATAGGTTTGTCGATGGCGTAATTGATGCTGGGATTTCAGCAATTTATTTAGGGTATAATCGTTCAACTCCCTCGATAGAATGGGCAGGAGAAAGATTAGGAGTTGATGCAGTTGTTGCTGTTACAGCATCCCACTTTGGACCTGATAGAAACGGGCTAAAGATTACTATTAATGGTGCCCACAAAAAAATTAGCACATCCCCATCAAGAAGGCATTTCGAAGACGAGATAGAAAACTTCTATGGAAAGTCTCTTTTTGATGTTGCACATAACCTCTACGGTGTTTCAATTGCAGTTGATAGCATGTACGGTGCATCTGCAAAGACTTTTTCAGACGCAGCAACAAAAGCAGGAACTAATATCAGTGCAATACACAATATTCCAAATGGCAATTTCCCAACATTAGTGAAGAATGCGCCTGATCCCTCGGATTACAAAAATCTTGCTGAATTGCGGACTGAAGTAAAAAATGGAAAGTATGATTTCGGCATTGCCTTAGATGGTGATGCTGACAGATTGGTTGTTGTAGAAGAAAGCGGAAGAATAATCCCGCCTGAATATCTCGGGCTTGTGTTTGCAAAATATATCAGCAATAATGGCTATACTTCTCCTGTTGTTGTTGAAAAAAAATTGAAATTTGTCAAGGATGCTCTCGGAAATATGGGGCTTCAGATGATAGAAGTAGACACAGGCAGGCCATATATTATGAGTGGAATGGATAGTGCAGGAGCAGGATTGGGATATGAGCTTAGCGGGCATATCTTCTTCAGGAATGCACAAGTTGGAAATGACTCTCTTGACTGGAATGATGATGCAATGAAAACAGGGCTATATCTCGCTAATATCGTCAAGGAGACAGGAAAAAAAGTTTCAGAACTTGTTGATGAGGCATGTAACGGATTGCCTTTTACAGTCGGAGAGATAAGGTTTCATTACAGCAGACAATCAACACTTGATATAATTGCTGGGCTTAATTTAGTGTATGATTCCACAAGCCCAAAAGAGATAACAATTTCCGACGGAGATAATACTCTTTACTTAAGACCTTCTGCAAATTCTGATGAGGTAACTGCTGTCGTATATGGCAATAACAAAGGAAGCACAAAAACATTCCTTGATGATACTCTCGATAGGATTGCAGTAAAAAATTCTGAATGGAAAAGATTTGCTGATAAATTTAATATTGCTTACGAGCAAAAAGCAGAGGCAAGGGAGCTTGAATTTTATCAGCCAAAAATGCTTGTCTTGGCAACTAATCATTGAGGTGATAAGGATGGAATTAGATATTGCGGAAACATTTATCCGGGAAAGGGCATCAATCCAAACAACACAGGTGTATTCATTTGCTGTAACTCTAGATGTAAAGCACCAGCTTGAGATAGATTTTGTTAAGGATTTAAGTGTAGATGCGTTTTATCTCGGTAATCTTGTAGGGGAGAGAAAATTTGCTGATAAACTAAGCTCTGGGCATGATGCAATAGGAGTCAAAGACAATGAAGCACAGACAGAAAACAGGGAATTTGCAATAGGATTAGAAAGAAGACTAAATAGAGAATTTGCAGCAAATCCACATCACCAATATGAAAATGAATCTCTCGGAAGCGGGGCAGCTGTTTCTTATAGCTCTGCCCAAAGATTTCACGATGGAAATGATTCACAAAGGATAAGGTTTATTGGAACACTTCCTGAAACTGTAAATGAGCATCTTCGTGAAAACCAAAGTTACAGTGCTGAGTTTAGAGATGGTTTGACGGAATTTTCTACACAGCGAGATTTTCGTCCGAAAACAATCTGTCTTGAGATAGAAGGCGGAAACTCAAAGCTTATGCTTGCGCTTACAGAGGGAAGAAAGCCAGAGGATTTGGATTTGGATAATTTTCTTTGTAATGTAACTGCACTTGCACAGGGCTCCTCAGATTATCTTATTGTCCAGATGGGAAGCTTGAACAAGGGAAACACTGATTTTCACAGGCAGATTAAGTCTGTATTTGAGGAAGAAGCGAGCAGGAATGGCAAGAATCTTGTGATGTATACAGGCACAAGTGATTTTGGCAATAACACTGAGAGAACAATTGATGTCTTGAGGATAGTTTATTCTTCGCATATACTTTCAATGAATGAGAATGAGCTTGACCAAATATATGGCGCTTTGGCTTGTGTAACTGGATTAAACCAAACTCCGGATAATCGCTCTGAGAAGCTTGCACAACTTGATTTGCTTGTGGATAGTTATAATGCACGAAATCCTGAATCTCTAATAGTAAGGAATCCAGAGCAAATAAAGATATGCCATTCAGCACATGGAGCAATGGCATATAAGAAATGGGAAGAAAATGATTTTGGTAAAGATAAGGAGCTTATTCAGCAGATTCTCCAGTTATGTGTTGATGGAACAACGCAAAAATATCTGACTGGATTATATCCAAATCTCGATGAGGCATTAGCTTATAGTGATTCTGTTGCTGATAGGCAAAATACAAATCTGACAGATGATTTTGGCAGGAATTTTGATGTTGTATATGCGCCTGCTCCTGTTGTTGTTAATCCAAGAGGTTCGCTTACAGGGTTAGGGGCTACTTTAGACGGATTAGCGACTGCAACAATTGGATTGTATTTCGTAAAGTAATATCTGGAGGTTTGAAATGGTACAGGAAATGAGAATCGGAATAAATGGATTAGGAAGAATCGGAAAGCTAAATTTAAAGGAGTTGGAACTGTTAGATGCTGAGGATTCAAGTTCAGGCTCTGAAAACAGAGTTGTTGTTGCAGCAATAAATGATGTTCTTTCTACCGACGAAATAGTTGCATCATTTAATCACAGAGACCAGACTCATGGATATATTGGATTGAAAGCTGGCAAAATAAGTGAAGATGCAATTAGCCTAAGTGGTAAAAAAATTGCTGTTTTTCATGAAGCAGACCCTGCAAGAATTCCATGGGGTGATTATGGGATTGCAGTTGTTGCAGATTGTACAGGCAGAGCAACTGAACGGGCTGCTGCTGAGAAGCATCTTATTGGAGGAGCTAACTATGTTGTGGTTTCTGCTCCAGGTAAGGGATTTGACAAGACACTTGCTATGGCTGTGAATCATTATGAGTTTAATCCACTTGAGCATCACATTATATCCAATGCTTCATGTACAACAAAGGCAGTTGCAGTTCCTCTAAAGGCATTGATTGATTATGGTATAGAGATTCATTCTGTAATAATGGACACAACTCATGCGGCAACAAATTCAGAAAGAACACTTCAGGTTGGGACAAAGTATGGAGTATTAAATGAGATAATCACTGCAAAAACAGGAGCTGCAATAGCAACATCTGAGCTGATACCTTCCCTCGAGGGTAGAATGGGAGGATATGCTCTTCGAGTTCCTACATTGGATGGCTCATTTGCAAATATCTCTTTTGTTGCTGGTGGAGATAGTCTTGAGCAATCTGCAATTAACTATATCTTGGAAGAAGCATCATGTAATCCAAAAACACTTGGAAGGCTTGATTATAATACTCAGCCAGAAGTAAGTAGCACAGATATTATTGGGAATACTGCTTCAAGTGTTATTGTTGCTTCTCAAACAAGGTCGAATCAATTACCGTTTTATATCCAAGGAGATTCAAGTAAGCCAGTGGTTCATGCAGCAATATGCTCTGGATATGATAATGAATTAGGACCATCTCGGGATTTGGCAATGCTTGTGAGATATGTTGCGCTAAAGTAATGGCTTAAAAATGAGAAATAGCAGAGTAATTGCCAAAACAGCATATCCAAGAGTTTCAATAGCAGGCAATCCAGCAGACGGCTTTTGGGGAAAGACTCTCTCGACGGTGTTTTATAACTTTTCTGCAACAGCGAGTTTACAGGAATCTGGTGAGGTTGAAGTGGCTGATTTAAGTCAGCAAAGAATATTGAAAATTGGTAATTATAAGGATGCTCGCTATTTAATGTTTCAGGGTTTTCCGACTGAAAATAATATTTCAGGATATGGTGAGCTTTCGCATATTTTTGCAGTTGTTAAGACGTTTTTTGATTTCTGCCAGATGAATGAGATTGAGCATGATAAAAAGGCATTTAGCCTGAGGTATTCCTCGACGATACCTTATCGGCTGGGATTTTCTGGCTCGACAGCTGTTTCAATCGCGGCATTAAGGGCTTTTAATGAGTTTTATGGAACAAATATTTGCGGAAATGATTTGGAGAGCATTGCACTTCATGCTGAAACTCACGAAACAAGGAGATATGCTGGACCTCAGGATCCTGTTACGGTCAATAGAGAGGCATGTGTTTTCATGGATTTTTCTAAGGATGCTTATAGAAAAGATTCTGTAGGAAAAAATAGGATTGCCTTGGAGAATGCTGTTGTTCACGCAGATTATTCTGCAAGCGATGCTTATCTGGTTAATGTTCCTCGAGAAGAAAATAATGCAACAAGATATTCCTGCTTGCCTGTTGTTGAGGTTTTGGATGTGGGGGAGTTTCCATTCTTTATTGTCTATGGTGAGCAAGGAAGTGATTCCTCGACGGAATTGTCACCTAATGTTTTTGCTTTCTATACAGGGAATAAGAAGGTTATTGATGGAATGACTAGAATTTCTCTGCTTGCTGATTCTGCTAAAGATGCAATCAAAGGGAAAGATATTTTGGAACTTGGAAAGGTTATTAACGACGGGATTTATTTGCCAATTGAGGTTTTTTCTCATGATTATCTTGGAAGAGGAAATATTGAGCTTGTGAAAGAAGCGATTTCTTTAGGTGCTTATGCAAAGTTTCCTGGCTCAGGAGGAGCTGTTTTTGGTCTATGTCCTGACGAGAAAGTTTTTAAGTCTCTTAGGGATAGGTTTGAACCAAAGGGTTATAATGTTGAGAGATTAAAGTTAGAGAGATGAGCTTGTTTCTATTCTTAGAAAGGATTATTTGAATCCTCTATCTTCTCGTATATGCATCTTTTTTCATTCCATTTTCTCGTCTATAACTCCATCTCCGAAAGCTTTATATACTATTTCTTACTATTAAGTGGTTAAATCACTAAAACATAAATTAAAATGGAATCAATAATGGACAATGACCTTGAAATGGCTGAGGAAATCCGGGAAAAGAGAAAGCAAAGCAAGGAAAAGGATTTCAACAAAGTCATAAACAAGAAAGACTTGAACGGCTTTGAACTAGATGAGCTTTTCATGGACGAGGAATAGCAATCTTTTTTTGAATAACCTTACAATTAAACTTTGACTAATAAAATCCTCTACTATTATTGTTTACACTCACTCGACAGATTCAAAATCTGTCTCGTTCGGATTATATTAAGCTAATTCGACTAATATTGAGGGCAATTAATTTATATCAAACAAATATTCTCATTAAGATGACATTCGACTTAGAGCTTGAAAAAGTTGCAGAGAAAATAAAGTCAGAGAATGCAAAATTAGTTTGCATCCAATTGCCAGACGGCTTAAAGCCGAAAGCAAAGGAAATTCAGGATTATATCGAGGATAAAACAGATTCACAGGTTATAATCTGGGGTGGCTCTTGTTTTGGAGGATGTGATATTCCTGATTTGAGCAAACAGAAAGTTGACTTGCTGATACAATGGGGACATAGTGTTTTCAGGAAGACATTCTAGGTGAGATTTATGGCAGGGATTAATTTAACAAACTACACAAGGATACGAAACTTATATCTTCCCACGGACATTCAGGTTGGAATTTGTCCTGAAGCAAATAGGGTTATTAGTGAAACAAACATTGGCGATTATGTTTTGCAAGGAAGAATCCTCGTCCCAGAAAGCAATTATAGATTCGAACATCATGCAAGTTATCATGTTGATAGCGACAGAGGAAGAAATTTTATGCGGAGATATGGAAGTGATGATTATACTGGTCCATTAGAAGATTTCAGGGATGCTCCTCCATTAAGCCATCCTTATTTTCCTAAGAAACCGTTATCTCCCATATTGCTTCCTTAATTCTGCCAGTCAAATTTATAAATACCATTAACACTATTATCTTTATGCCAATAATCAAGGACTTCCTCGGCTCATCAGAATCCCTGATAAAAAATGAGATAGCTCTCGACTATAATTACATCCCGAAACTGATTCCATACAGAGAGCATGAGCAGAGATTTATCGCTTCCTGCATAAAGCCGCTTTTCCAGAGAAGAAACGGCAAAAACCTCCTCATATTTGGCCCTCCAGGAATTGGAAAGACAGTCGCAATAAGGCACCTGTTCAACGAAATAGAAGAAGAAACAGAAGACGTCTTTCCAGTCTACATCAACTGCTGGCAGAAAAACACAACATACAAGGTTGCCCTTGAGATATGCAACATCATAGGATACAAATTTGTCCAGAACAAAAAAACAGAAGAGCTATTTGCAGTCATTGAATCAATCCTAAACAAAAAATCTGCTGTATTTGCATTCGACGAAATAGACAAGGTTGAGGACTTTGATTTCCTCTATACACTTCTCGAAAACATTTTCAGGCGGACAATCCTGCTAGTAACAAATTACAAGACATGGCAGTCAGAGATTGACAACAGGATTAAGTCAAGGCTTCTTGCTGAGATGCTCGAATTCAAGCCATATACACCTGAAGAAACAAAGGGAATCTTAAAGCACAGGCTCGAATATGCGTTCAATCCAAATGTATTTGCGGATGAGGCATTTAACATTATCGTCAAGAAAACAGCAGACTTAAAAGACATCCGCTCAGGCTTGCACCTAATAAGAGAATCTGCGCTCGAAGCAGAAACAGCAAGCTCAAGAAAAATCACAATAGAACACACCCAGAAAGCAATCAAGAAATTCGACGAGTTTACAATCAAGAACTCAACTGAACTGACTGATGACGAAAAATTCATCCTAGGCATAATCAAAAGCAGCTCAGGATTAAAGATAGGCGAACTTTACAAACTTTATCAGGAAAAAGGCGGAGAAACAGTATACAAGACATTCCAGAGAAAAATCAAGCGCCTTTACGAGAACAATTTCATCAACATAGAGAAAAAATCAGGCGGCAATGCAGGCAACACAACACTTGTAAATTACGGCACAATGAAAAAGCTGACTGAGTTTTAAGTTATGTATATCACTTCTTTTTCTTCTTCGCCCTGTTAATATCATCATATAATGACTCAAGCCGCTTATGAATCTGGTTCTTTTCCTCCTCGGAAAGCTTCAAATAAGAATTAACAGCCTTCACATACATCATCTGCGCCTGATTAATATCCCCTCCCTTAAAAGCTCCCTCACACTTATTCACAAGCAAAATGCAGCTTTTCAGGTTTGATGAGCCTTTTGTATCCTTAACTTGCTCCTCCTTTTCTTTAGGCTTCTCATCCCTATCAATGGATTTTTGTTTCCTTGCCTTAACCTTTTCTCTTGATAACACAGCAGGTTTCTGCGAAATAGGTTTAACATTTACATGATACATCCGCCTTATCTTATCATCATCCTTCTTAACCCCTTCAGCCTTCTTCATACCAACAGAAGGCACTGGCTTTTGATGAGATTGCATTTCAGGGACTGCTATTTTTTGCACAACCTGAGGATTCAGGAAAGTAGGTAAAACTAACTCCTCAGGCTTTTCCTTTATCCCAAACAATTCATACAACTTAGACTTCAACAAAACCACATAATATTCCTTTCTCCTGAACGCAAGGTATTCATGCTGAATATCGAGAGTATAAATCTGATTTAGCATATCATCCTGTTTTACATGCATCTCTCCGATACGCTTATTCCCTGCTCGCCATTGCTCAACCTCATTCTTTGCAAGATGCTCCTTATTCTTCAGCTCATCAAGATTATATTTACTTAAAGCCTTCTTCTCACGCTCATCATATTTCTTCCTTATCTCAGAACGCTTTTTCTCGAGAATAGCAAACCTTGCCTGCTTAGTAATATTAAGCTCCTTTTCATCGCTGGATTTTTCAGCAAGAAGCTCATCATTCTTGGATTTTTTCAATTCAGCAATTTCAGCAGGAGAATAATCCTGTGCGAATTTATCAAACCCATCCATTGCCTCCTCAATCTTATCACTATAAATATCTGCCAAATCAGCCTTCATTCTAACTGTCTGCTCAGCAATCCTTTCCTTTTTCTTATCAAGATAAGACATCCACCATTCCAGTCTTTGCATAAACTTCTTCCTGATTTTTCTAACCTTGACAATATCATCAAGAGGCGGCTTTTTCTCCATCTCCTTTATTGACTTTTTCTCTTTTTTAATGTCATTCCTGAGTTCATAAAGCCTAAGCTTAATGTTTTTTATCGCCCCTAAAATAGCATTATCCAGATTATAATTAAAAGACAGCCTTTGCTTAATGCGCTTTGATTTTGGCTCAATGGATAAAATGTTATTCCTATATTCAATATCAATTACCCTGTTATCTATGCTTGTAACAGCATTATCAAACCTTTTTTCTGCCTCAAGCTTTTCCTCTGGTGTCCTGATTATGCCCAAATCATGCAGATATTTAATTAAAGGAAGATTATAAAAGTAAGAATCTCTCACTGATTGTTTTGCAGCTAAAAGCTCTTCCCTTTCCTTTCGCTCAATTTCACGCCTGATAACCTCTTTTTTCTCGCCTGCATATTCCCGCCATCTCAAATACTTGACTTGGAAATATTTTGCTGCAACAACAATTATCCCGATAACCCCGAGCACAAACACAATTACTCCAAACACGCCCAATAAGCCGTATACAAAAGATAAAACAAGCATTATCCAGTCAGCATTTGCAATAGCTACAATAATTCCAATCAATATCAGAATAACCCAGACAAGATAGTAAGGCTTTTTTGAGCCAATGTCCATCTCTGTTCCAGGAAGGATATATTTGTAAAGGATATAACCATACAAAATCACAGCAAATAAAATACCGATTATAAATAGAAGCGACATAACGCAAATTGGGCTTTTCTGGCATGCACCAACCCAGCCCATTGAGTCTCTCTTGCTGATAACCTCGAACAAATAACTTACTGTTCCAACTGCCTTGCCGTATTTTGCTTCTGCTGCAAATATATAATTGCCTTCCTTGAGATTTTTAGGAACACTGATTGTTTTAAGGAATGAAGATTTTGTTTTTACAGAAATATTCTCTTTTTCCGAGATTAGCTTGTTGCCATTGATGTCTATTATGCTATAATCCATTCCGAGAATAACGTTTTCCGCACCAGCCAGATTTATTATTGTCAATTCAACCGCTGTTGAACTGTCTTTTACAATCCTTTTATCCCTTGCTGTCGGAGCCATGAATAAGTCAAAGTCAACCTTTTTTGTTTCAACCTCGACTACAAGCGGCAGTATCTTAGTGTATCCCTTATCAGAGATTATTGCTAATTTTCCTAAATAAACACCTGGCTGGATTTCATTTCCAGATTCTCCTGATTTGGCATTAAAAGAAACAGTTATCTTTTTTTCCTTGCCATGCAATATATTGAACCTATCCTCTGTAAGTGTTACTAATTCAGTTATCCTGTCGCCTGAGATGTTCAGGAAAACATTTACAGGTTTTGCATCAAAGCTGACAATCTTAAGGTCTTTAGATAGATATTCATTTTCTTTTAGCACAACCTTAAGCAGGATTTGGTCTGCCTCAAAAGGAATCCCAGCATTTCCCTTTGAAAGAATATAAACATCTGCCTTAATAAGAGACAACCCACCAGCTACAATTAAGATGATTATAAGAGCGAGGATACAAAAAGGAAGAACTATCTTGAAAAATCCCTCTTTTTTTGGTTTCATCCTATCATCTCTTTTTTAAATTGTTTTTCGTTGTATTAATATATAAACTTTACTGAGAAGCGGCAGGACATCCAGCAAGATTGATATATTGAACAGCATTGCGCACTATCCATAATGAAAACCATCCTTGATTGCTACACAGACGAGCCAGCAGGCTTGGGAGTTCCTCCTTATTTAGGAACATACCCGAGATATATAGCTGGCTTTCTAAATGAAGAAATAAATTACATTACAATTGACGACCTGAGGTTTTACAAAAAATACAATTCCAGAATCAAAGAGCCAAAGCCATCAGGAAAAACAGACATATTTGTTTACAACCTGACAAAAAACTCGTCGAGGATAAAAGAAATTCTTGAAAATACCAACGAGCTTATCATTGTTCTTGGAGTTCATGTTCCCGGGAAATACCTATCAGCAATGCCTGGAACATTACATGAGATAATCCCGTTGATAAGTGATTTGAAATGCAGGAAAATCCTAACAGGCCCTGCTGTTTTCGGAACACAGCTCTTCGGCGGGAAAAAGCAGGAGCAGGCTGACTTGTCAATGTTTGATAAAATAGATACCAGCATGTTCAAGTTCAATTATGAGGATGTAAAGCATTTATCTGTCAAAGGAGCAAAAATCCTCGGACAGATTCCTGATATAAGGATGATAGAGATTGAAACAGGCAGAGGATGCGACATTGGAAAATGCTCTTTCTGCACAGAGCCGTTAAAATCAAGAGTTGAATTCAGAAAAAAAGAGGATGTGCTCTCGGAAATAAAGGAATTTTACAGGTTAGGAGCAAGATATTTCCGATTGGGAAAACAAACATGCTTCTATACATATCCAGATGCAATTCCTTTGCTGAAAGAAATCCGAGAAAATTGCCCTGAAATAAAAGTTCTTCATCTCGACAATGTAAATCCTGTTAAAGTCGTAATGGACAAGAAAAATGATTTTGCAATTACAAAGGCAATTGTCGAGCATTGCACATCTGGAAATATCGCTGCATTTGGCGTCGAGAGTTTTGACATTGATGTTGTCAAGGAAAACTTCCTGAACACAAGCCCGCAGATAGCTTATGAGGCAATAAAAATCCTGAATGAATTTGGCTCTGCCAGAGGATCAGACGGCATGCCGAAATTTCTTCCGGGAATAAACCTAATTTTCGGGCTGAAATCCGAGAGCAGAAAAACACATGAAGAAAACATGAAGTGGCTCAGAAGAGTCTACGACGAGAATTTAATGCTGAGAAGAATCAACATAAGGCAGGTCGCAATTTTTGAAGGTACAGAGATGCACAAGACAGGAAGCAAATTTCTCAGGAAAAACAAGAAGTATTACTGGAAATGGCGCAATGATATACGGCAGAACATTGACTATCCAATGCTCCAGAGAGTTATTCCAAAAGGAACTATCCTGAGAGAATGTTATGCAGAGATTTACGACGGAAATACAA
>CAZXRI010000016.1:0-12043 GCA_964642765.1 uncultured Methanosarcinales archaeon
CTTTCCCGGACAATGAGAGCATGTCCTGTCTGGCTTTCATAATAAGGAACAAGGTCAGGTCAGGAATGAAGCAGCCTTAACTTATCGTGGAGGTGCTGGCAGAAAACATGCTTGAGAAAGGGATAGGAGCTACCTGCTTATGAGACAAGCTGCCACTCTTGGACATGTTCTCCTATTTTTACTTATCCCTGTACCTATGCTCAATCTCCTTCTCTAATTTCTGAAACGCCTTATGCAGAGAACCGGCAAGATCCCATTCAGAACAAGATGCCTCAAAAGTCTTGGCAGTTGAAATTGTCCTGACAATAAACTCATATTGCTTTCTCTTTCCTGTTTCATGGTGCGTCTTAACATGAACAACCAGAGAAACATCTGTCCTTATAGCCCTCTCTATCTTCGGGAGATATTCCTCTGAAAGCCGCTTAATCATCTCATTCTCCTCTATAGAAAGCTCATCTATGCCAACATATTTTATTTTTTCCATGCAGAGAATATAGGATTCTTTCTTTTATATATTTTTTGATTTCATCTTATCAAGATAGTTTTTCACAGCCAAATTCCCGACTGGCTTTGCATTTCTCCCAAGCTCATAGTAAATCTTTTCAGCATAGTTTCCCCAGCTAAAATCTCCCATCTCTTTCTTGATTTCTGCAATCTTAAACTCTTCGAGAAGAAATCCCTTTTTCAGATGATAATAAATGCTCCTCATAGTAACTAAAGGAAAAACTGCCTTATATATCCGATATACTTCATATCCATGAGCCTTTTTCATGAAGTAAAGAATCTCGACGATGTTCTGCCTTATTACTGATTCAGGCTTTCTTCCGCGCGGCATTTTAATATGACCTTAAATGACCTCATTTATTTTCTTGTATTTATTTTCCTTATATTTGTTACTATCTCCTTAATGCTTTTGACAACATAATCAATCTCATTCTCAGAGAGCAAATATCTGTTCAGTGTAATTCTTATTGAGCCTCTTGCAAGGCTGTCTTCAAGGTCAATTGCCATTAGCACATGGCTGGGTTCCTTGCTTCCTGAGCTGCATGCAGAGCCTGTTGAGACAGCAATGCCTTTTACATCTAAATCCATCATCAGGGCTTCTCCGTCTGTAAACCTGAATGAGATGTTAATGTTATTGCATAATCTCTTATCTCCCTGTGTTCCGTTAAGAAAGCTGTCAGGAATCTCATTGAGCAGCCTTGATATAATTAAATCTCTGATTCTTCCCATTTTCCCGACGTATTTATCCTCAGCAAGCTCGACAGCCTTTGCAAATCCGACAATAGCAGGAATATTCTCTGTTCCTGCTCTATAACCAAATTCCTGCTTTCCACCATGAATCATTCTCCTTAGCCTGATTTCATTGCTTACATAAAGTGCACCAATACCTTTTGGTCCATGAATCTTATGCGAACTCAAAGATGCAAGCCCAATGCACATTTTCTCGACGTCAATCGGGACTTTTGAAAATGACTGGACGCAATCAGAATGAAAAATAATGCCTTTTTCCCTGCACATCTTTCCAATACTGCTAATGTCCTGAATTGTTCCTATCTCGTTGTTGGCGTGCATTATTGAGACAAGGATTGTATCCTTCCTTATTGCTTTTTTCAGCTGGCTGAGATTTACAAATCCTTCCTTATCAACATCAAGATATGTTATGTTAAATCCCTCATCTTCCATATCTTTGCATGATTCCAAAACAGCAGGATGCTCTATTCTCGACGTGATAATGTGCTTTCCCTTGTAAGAATATTCATGGGCAATTCCCTTTAATGCAAGATTATCTGATTCTGAGCCGCCGGATGTAAATATAATCTCCTCTGGCTTTGCATTTATTTTACACGCAATTATCTCCCGTGATTTATCAAGAGCCTGCTTTGCATCCATCCCATATTTATGAAGCGAAGAAGCATTCCCGAATTTCTCGTCAAGAAAAGGCAACATAGCTTTGATTACATCCTTATCAACAGGAGTTGTTGCTGCATTATCGAGATAAATTAATTTCATAAGCTAAAGATAAAAAAAGAATTATATAAAAGTATGGATATAAAAATATGGCTTCAATCTATTGAAAGGTTACCTCATTGCAAAAAACCGTCCATAAAAATAAACCTCTAACAAGCCTGCGGCAACAACAACTATAAGACCGAGAGCCATTAAAATCAATCCATCCGTTATAATATGATTAAACTTTTTCGAGCCGACTTTTTCCCTGATGATTGCCTTTGACACAATGCCACCGACAATAGCTGCCCAAACATAAGCAAGAGCCTCTGTTGTGAGATGAGGCATGACAGGCAGAATAATCTCGGCAAACTTTCCAAGCACGTTTCCTCCGCCTATTGCGGAATTCTTAGCAACAAACCCGAAAACAACACCCCAGACAGATGCGTTCCAAGCAAGAAAAATAACAGCCCCTGCTCCATAAACAAGCGACAGGATAAAACAGACGATAAATATTATCAGGTTGTTCTTTACAATAGAAAAAAACGAGCTTAAATAATCAGTTGCTCCTCCCCTGAATCCTGCTGCATTAAGCTGGGGAGAGAAACCTTTGATTATAGTATTGCTCCCGAGAAAAACAGTTGCAAGCGCAAATGCAAAAAATATTCCAAGGAACATGAAGATATACACTCGGAGAATGTCATTATGGTCTTTCCACAGCAGTCTAAGGGAAAACTTTTTCTCCCTTACCTCTTCATTCTCTTCAGTGGCAAGCAAAATATTCAGGGAAGGTACAAGAAGGATAGCTGTAAATGCAACGCTCATCAATCCAAAACTGCTCGGAAAAATAATCTTCGAGGAAATAATTGCCAGCAGTGTATAAAAAAATCCCAGAAAAAAGGCATGCTCTTTTCTTGCAATCCATGCTGGCTTGATAATCTGCTCAAATACCATGTTAATTCAAAACTAAGATATATGATATGATGGATTATGGTCAAACTAATTGAACGGCCATGACTTTGGCTGCTCTGCCTGAGCATTGCTTTGTGATTCAATTGAATCTGCATCTACAGCATAATCCTCAGGATAAATCCTCTCTGATTCAAATCCTGCTACATTACCTGTAATATCTTCTGAAACAGTATTTACATTCTGGACAGATATTCCTGCATCATTATTTCCATTGAAAAAAACAATAAGACCGATAACAGCAACAAGAGCAACAATCCCAATTATGTAATAAGGCATTTTGTCGTCGGAGAAACTTTCTGAGAATGAAAAGTCCTGTTTTTTTGATTTGCTTGCAGCATTTATTTTTTTGGCCATGATATTACCTCCTTTAAGGAATTTATACTTGATTATATCTTTTTAGAAAACAGGTATATAAATCTTTATGTTAATTCGGCTCAACAATTTTATATATAAGTTCAGCAATGTAATATTGTAATCTGCTAAAATGAATGCTCTAAGAAATTTTCTAACAGGAATAATCCTTTTGTTAGTTATATTCTCCCTTGGCACAATCATGTTCAGCGCTATCGAGAAAGTCCCTTTATTTGATTCGTTTTATTACGTTCTTATGACTATCACAACAGTTGGCTCTAATATTTACCCTCAGACAACTTCCGGGAAAATCCTGACAATGTTCCTGCTTTTCTTTGGCATTGGAACTGTGCTTTACATTGCAACATTCCTGACAAGGATGCTTATCGAGGGCGAATCAATAAAAATCTTAACAGATATACGAAGGAGGATTGTGAAAATGAAGAAGATGAAAAATCATGTGATTGTATGCGGCTATGGAAGAACAGGAAGGCATGTTGTTTCAGAGCTTAAGCAAAAGGGATTGAAGTATGTTGTTATCGAGAAGGACTCTGAAAAGTGCCAGCAGCTTTTAGAGAAGAAAGAGAACCTTATACAGGGAGATGCTGAGGACTCTGAGATATTGATGCAGGCAGATATACTGGAGGCAGGATGCCTTGTTGCTACGCTGACAAATGACGCAGATAATATATATATTGTGATGACTGCAAAAGAACTGAATCCAAACCTTACAATTGCTGCGAGGGCTCAGGAAGAGATTGCCGTCGAAAGATTAAAGAGAGTTGGAGCAAGCATAGTTGTCCAGCCTCAGATTGAAGGAGGTAAACAGCTTGTGAATGCTATATCTGAATGCAGGGTGGAAGGGAAATAATTAAAAACACAAGACAAAATTTCTTAGATTATGCAATACAAACAAGTTATTCTCGTAAGAGCAGATTTAAAATTGCCGAAAGGAAAGCTCGCAGCACAAGTCAGCCATGCATCTGTTGGTGCAATGCTTAAAACACATAAAGACGATATATCCAAATGGAAGGATAATGGGATGAAGAAGGTTGTTCTTAAGGTGAAAAATCTCGACGAGCTTCTTGAATTTAAGAGAAAAGCAGAGGATTCTGGGTTGGTTGTTTCGCTTATTGAAGATGCAGGACATACTGTTGTTGAGCCTGGGACTGTTACATGCTTGGGAATTGGGCCTGATAAGGAAGAGAAGGTTGATTCTGTTTCAGGAAGCCTGAAATGCCTGTGATTATTATATTCTATATCTATATATCATTATGCTATATCAAATCTATCCAGAATAAACCCAACATCTGACTATAAACAGAAAAATATATAAATCACTGATTCAGGAAAAAGGCTATGCAATCAATCCAAAAGAGGACTTTTTCTAATCTCAGAAATGAGCTTATTGTATCTCTGTCGAGAGGAAACAAGACAATAAACCAGCTTTCCAATGAAACACGCATCAATTGGAAGACTGTTAACAATCATCTTATTCATCTTGTAGGAAGAGGTTTGGCAAAAGAGGTTCTCACAACACCTTATGCAAGAATATTTGAGATAACTAAACATGGAAAGGAATCCTTATTTTTAGATGATGATAGTGATAATGCAGATTCAAATCTAAGTTATGATAAGGAGGCGATAAAAGAAGAGGCAAACATTGATGTATATGCAAAAGCAATGCTAAAACTCGACGATTCGATAGTTATAAATACAACTGATGTAAAGGAAAACACTGTAAAAGACAGGGCTAAATATATTCCGGCATCTGTTCTGCCTTCTGACAGATGGTGCTGAGATGATTCATTATTTATTATGATAACGTAAAATGAGGTGTTTGAAGGTATTGATGTTCGGCTGGGAGTTTCCACCGAGAAATTCAGGAGGGCTTGGTACAGCTTGTTATGGTCTGACAAAAGCCCTTGCAAGGAACAACATCCAGATAACTTTAGTGCTACCCTATGATGTTGATACTAATTCACATGATTTTCTTAAGATTGTTTCTTCGCCAAACATTAAAATCAGGAAGGTCAAGTCTGTTCTTACGCCTTATCTTAGCTCAAGTGAATATGAAAACCTTATTTCTAGGCGTGGAGGAAGAACTGCAAACCAGATTTATGGAAGCAACCTTTTTGATGAGGTTAATCGGTATGCTGCTCTTGCAGTTGATATAGCCAAAGACGAGGATTTTGATATTATCCATTGCCATGACTGGATGACTTACAAGGCTGGAATAAATGCTAAAAAGGTTAGCGGCAAGCCTCTTGTTGTGCATGTCCATTCTATTGAGTATGACAGGACAGGAGGAAATGGATATAACCCGTTTGTGCATGAAATAGAGAGATGCGGCATGGAGTTTGCTGATTATGTTATTCCTGTGAGCAACTATACTAAAAACCTTATTATGCAGCATTATGGAATCCCGTCGGAAAAAATAGTTGTTGTGCATAATGCAATTGATAATGATTATGATGTTGTGAGCTATCTTCATCATAAGCTCAAGGAAGGAAACAAGATTGTTCTTTTCCTCGGTAGAATCACTCTGCAAAAAGGTCCTGATTATTTTATCTATGCTGCAAAAAAAGCCCTGGAGATTGACCCGAATATTATCTTTGTTGTTGCAGGGAAAGGCGATATGGAAAACAGGCTTATTGACAAGACAGCAGAGCTTGGGATTGCTGACAGGGTTTTATTTACAGGATTTCTCTCGGGAAAGAGCATTGATGATATTTATAGGATGGCTGACCTTTATGTAATGCCGTCTGTAAGCGAGCCGTTTGGATTAACATGCCTTGAATCAATGAAGAACGGAACTCCTGTGCTTATTTCAAAGCAATCCGGCGTGTCAGAGGTTGTTAATCACTGCCTTAAGGTTGATTTTTGGGATGTGGACCAGATGGTAAATAAGATGATGGCTGTTCTAAAGCATGACGAGCTTCGAGAGGAGATGAGGCAGAATGGGTTTAATGAAGTGAAAAAATTCTGCTGGGATACACCCGCGAAAAAATGTATTGAGGTATACAAGAGAGCCCTGCATTGGGTTACTGTCTGAAAATGGTGGATGTGTGCTTTTACTTTCAGGTTCATCAGCCGTACAGGTTGAGGGATTATTCAATATTCGAGATAGGCAATAACTCGCATTATTATTACGACGATAAAAACCGTTCTGTTCTCAGGAAGGTTGCGCATAAATGTTATCTTCCTGCAAACAAGACAATCCTTAATCTTATCAAGAAGCATCCTGAATTCAAGGCAAGCTATTCGTTCTCAGGAGTTGTGCTTGACCAGTTTGAGGAATATGCTCCTGATGTGCTTAATTCTTTCCAAGAGCTTGTTGATACTGGAAATGTTGAGGTTCTCGACGAGACATATTATCATTCGCTTGCGTTTGTTTATTCTATCGATGAATTCAAGAAGCAGGTTGGAATGCACAGAAAAAAAGTCAAGGAGCTTTTTAATTACAAGCCAAAGGTTTTCAGGAACACTGAATTGATTTACAATAATTACCTTGCGAAAAATGCAGAGGAAATGGGATATGAGGGTGTTATTGCCGAAGGAGCTGACCATGTATTGGGATGGAGAAGCCCGAATTTTGTTTACAGGCCATATACGACAAGCAAGATAAAGCTGCTGCTGAAAAATTACCGCCTGTCAGATGATATTGCATTCAGGTTCTCGTGCAGGGAATGGAAGGAATTCCCGCTTTATGCAGACAAGTTTGCCGGCTGGGTTAATCAGGTTAATGGCAATGGTCATTGTGTAAACCTTTTTATGGATTATGAAACATTTGGCGAGCATCAATGGCAGGAAACAGGAATATTTAATTTCCTCGACCATCTTCCGAATGAGATTTTCAAGCATCCTGATAATGGATTTGTAACGCCGACAGAGCTTGTGAGAAAGCATGAGCCTGTGGGAGAGCTTGATATTCCTTATATGGTTTCATGGGCAGATGTTGAGAGGGATTTAAGCGCATGGCTCGGAAACAGGATGCAGCAGTCTGCACTTAACTCAATATTCCAGCTTGAAAAAGACGTAAAGAGCATTAACGACCAGAAATTGTTGCATGACTGGAGAAGGCTTCAGACAAGTGATATGTATTATTACATGTGCACAAAGTGGTTTAACGACGGAGATGTGCATAAATATTTCAACCCGTATGACAGCCCGTATGATGCATTTATTATATTCATGAACATACTGAATGACATGAAACTAAGGATTGCAAAAGCAAAAACAGAGGTGGAGAAAAATGGTTTGTGTACAGGAAACGTGTGCATCCAGTGATTTGAAAGATGATATAGGCACAGGAGTTGATATATTGAGGAATGCTCCATGGATGTATGAGTTTGTCCTATGTGATGGAAGAAAGCTGAGGAATGTGTTTGAGCTTATTGATGCTCTTGATAACATGAATGACGGTGTTTTCAAGGCGCATGTGAATGAATCAAAGAATGATTTCTCAAACTGGCTCAGGGATGTTTTTGGCGACGATGATTTGGCTGAAGGCATTACATGTACAAAAGACAGGATTGAAACGCAAAGGCTTATAATGAAGCATACTATCAGGAAGCTTCTTGAGCTATGCTGTAAATAACTAATAAGAAAAATAAAAAAAAATAAGGTGAATAAGGAGGTATAAAATGAAACTGAACATTAACTCGGATGAAGCACAGAAATACTTGTCAGACATTAACGATCACAGGGCATTCTGGATAAATAATGGGCCTGTCGTGAAGAATCTCGACGAGCTTAAGCAGGCTATCAGGACAATTGACATGAAAACATTTGGCCATCATTTTAACAAGGAGAAGAATGATTTTGCTAAATGGATTGAGGATGTTGTCGGAGACCATTCTCTGGCAAACAGCTTATCAAGGGCAAAGAGCCAGAAATCTGCAGAGAAAAAGATTGATTTCAGGATTAAGCAATTAAGGAGCGTGCTTTCATCATGAGCAAGCAAAGAAAAAAAGAGGGGATAAGAAATTCAGGGTTAGACATTAACACAGTCAGGGCAAGGGACTTGCTGAAAAAGGAAAAGCCTGTCTTGTCGATTGAGAGAACAACTATGCTTGATTTTCTGCTCGGTGCATTGATTGGGCTTTTAGTCGGGCTGATTATCGGGAAGTATTTTGTTTGATTAGAAGCTTCTTATTTTATTTTCACTTTCTTTACAAACCAAAAACTATAAATAATATCTATCATTTAGTTTAAAGCATGGCATCAATTATAGCATCAAGTATTTCAAGCATAACTGAAATAATCCAGCAGAACAAATTCATCTATTCAGCAGTTATACTTATCGTCTATATTATTGCGTCAAAGCTTGTTTTGTGGATAATCGAAAAAGTATTCCTGAGGATTGCGAAAAAGACAAAGACGCATCTTGATGACCTTATTTTATTGAAAATCAAGAAACCGCTTTCAGCAATTGTTTTCCTGATTGGTGTTCATTTTGCTCTTATTCCGCTCGAGGCATATGCAAAGTTCGTCGAGATTGTTACAAAGATAACTGATTCTGCGATTATAATTGCAATTACTTATGGCGTAATCGGGGTTGTGTATATCCTGATTGATTACTGGAAGAATGAATGGACATCAAAGACTGAGAGCAAGCTCGACGATAATTTAGCTATCCTTCTCCACACTACAGCAAAATACATTCTCCTGATAATCTGTATAATAATCATCCTGCATAGATGGGGTGTTAATATTGTTCCGCTTCTCGGTGGGTTAGGAATTGCAGGAGTTGCAGTTGCATTTGCAGCTCAATCAACAATTAGTAATATCTTCGGCGGAGCATCAATGGTTGTTGATAAGACAATCAAGGTTGGAGATATAATTAAGCTCGATACAGGAGAGGTTGGAACTGTTCAGGAAGTTGGTGTTAGAAGCACTAAGATTCTTACGTTTGATAATATTGTGCTGAGCATCCCTAATGGAAAGCTTGCTGATTCGCGAATCCAGAATATGTCTGCTCCTGATGCAAGAATACGAGTTACTCTTGAGATTGGTGTTGAGTATGGTTCTGAGCCTGAAAAAGTTAGGAAGATAATCCTCGACGAGATTTCAACGCTGGATGAAGTCCTTAAAGAGCCTGCTCCTGTTGTGCTGTTTATAGAGATGGCAGACTTTGCATTAAAGTTCAGGGTTTTGTTTTATACTCACTTAGACCAAAAATATCCAATGATTGATTTAGCGAATTCTCGGATATACAAGGCATTTGGCAAGAATGGAATAGGCATTCCGTTCCCGACAAGGACGGTGTATTTGAGGAAGGAGTGCAAGTAGTTTATAATTTATATAAAAAGCGAAAAGTTTAAATGCCATGTTTGATTACTAGTGTATATAGGAGTGGTAACATTATTTTTTTAGGGGTTTGGGCTGTTTAGAAAAATCTACAATGGCAGTTAGTAATGTTTCAGAAGGTAGTGGTTATCATCCAACAGGGGAACCTCTACCTCAGGATTATCCGTTTATCATAGCTTTTATGGGTCCGCATGCAAGCGGTAAAGATGCATTGCTTGGGAAACTTATCAGAATAAGTGAAGCAAAAGGTGGACCGAGATTAAAACAGATCTTGACTTTTAAGGAGAGAGAACAGCGTACCGGAGAAAATCCAATCCCTGCAAAGGATATATCACAGATTCCAGAATATCTTAGAAGAGGTATGCAGATAGATTATATCAGAGTTAGTTCACAAGAGGAGTATGATTCTTTGATTAACCAAGGTATAATATCTGTTCCTTATCAGCATAGCGGCAATAGGTATGGGATTCCAGGAACATTTGTTGACGTCCTTACGGATGATGGAACCAATCCTATGTTTGTAATCGATAGAGATGGCTTAAATGCACTTACCACTTATGTTGTTAGTAAAGGCTTGGGAAATCGCATACTCCCATTTTTAATTTATGCTAGTCCTGCTGAATTGGAAAGCAGACTTGTTGGCAGATATAAAGATTCTGAGAATTTTCATGAGATGTATAGGTACATTGGAAAATCTCGAGAGCAATTTAACATGTATAGATCCAGCGGTGATTCCACAAGACATCAATTTCATAATAGGGCAATTAATGGCTTAAATCCTGAACAATCTCTTTCACATACAGTTAATAGGATATTAGATGTTCTTAACCTTGAGACGAGAATTGGGGATAAGGATGCATGGGGTTTTAGAGAGGCATATGTAAACGCAGTCATTTCAAAGCTGTTTGGAGGAAGCGCTGTTAATTATAAAGAGCTTCTTGAGGGTGGTGATGATTTAAGGATTGAGATTCCAGAGGATGTAGTTGCACGATATGCAGAGGACAAAAATATCGATAGAAATACCTTTGGTATGATGCAAAAACGGAAAGTTATTGGCACAGTAAATTCTTATGGTATTATCAGTGTTTTATTCGAGCCATTTTATGACGCTGCTGAGAAGAAAATATTTTTAGATTTAATAAGGAAAACAGTTGGCTTGACGCCTGAATCAGTATATCCAGAAATTAAGGCAGCAAAAACTTCTGATATTAGTGGTACTGTTTTGTTGGATAGTAATGGAGGTTTCTTGGATCCTTATCTTGCCTTTAGGTCTTATGACCCTATTAAACCACCTGAAGAGTTTGAGTCTAGGCCACATGCATTAGTACTTGATGGGATTATTCATACTGCTAAGCCAAGAATTAGACCAATGGATTATGGCATATTTTGCCAGCTATTCGACTATAATTAGTTTTTTTCTTAATATTCCATACTAATCCTGTGGTCAGCTATGTCTGAGATATACTCAAGCAGATTTGTCATGTGTATTAGGTAATTTATGTCTGATTGAGGAAGCTTATTTAGATTTTTACGGATATCTTTAAGTATTGAATCACGGTTTTTATACATCTGCTGGACTTTTTTTATATCAAAATTAAAAAAATAGTCATTGAAAATTACAATTGAATTATGAATTTGGTCGAGAAATGGTTTGCATTCTTTGCTTATTCTCATATCGGATACTATAATGTACCTTGCGGCATCTTTAAATACATCTACTAATTTGTCCAATACAGAAACAATGTGGTAGAGCGTATTTATTTTTCGTGTGTCTGAATATCCTTTTTTGTTGAGTATCCTTAAGCTGTATCCGACAAATTTCATTATATTATCATGTTTTTCCTCGATTGTTTCTATTAATTGACGATTATCAGATTTTACTCCTGATAGAAGATCTTTATTTATATCCAGAAGCAGAACAAAAATCCTCTGGAGAACATTGTCGAAATCCTTTGCAGAGATTTCTGATATGTCTTTTATGATACAGTAATCTTCTTTATGTTGGATTATCTCAAATCCGATTAATCTGTTTATCACATCATGAATTACTGTAATAACCTTTTTTTTCTCTCCTATCCGTCTATGCATTGTGTATGGCTCATTGAATTTTACCTTTATCTCATCATATCCACTTCTGTATAATGCACGTATGTAGAATAATACGCTAGTTCTATCTAATCCGGATATATCTATTTCTGCTTTTTTAAGGACTAACCCTTTTTGAGTTGTGATATTAAGCTTATTGCCGTCTTCCTCTATCTCAACCTCATCTCCTTTTTTTACGCCATATTTTATCGCCCACTTCCTCGGCAGGGAAACGAGCATTGTTGAGTTTGCGATCTGGATTATTTTTCGCTTGATAGTGCCTCACCCCTTTGATTACATAATGAAATTTTATATAGAATTAGTATTGGTTATATAAATTTTCCTTTTTTTATATTGTTTATAAAATTTAATG
>CAZXRI010000017.1:0-11573 GCA_964642765.1 uncultured Methanosarcinales archaeon
AGCTGGAGAAATTCTCTGAAAAGCAGAAAGCAGAAGAAAAAACAATAAGGCAGACACCAGCAAAAACCTCTCCTGCAAAAAAGCCGAGAAAAAAACGTGCTAAAAAGAAGAAATCAACACGAGTAAAAAAAGAGCTTCTGGAATAGTTACGTACACTTAGCGGTTCTTCGTCGGATTATTCTCTTTTATACCTTTATTTTTCCTGATAAGCAAATTGCCCAGAACCAGAAAAGCAACACCCAATGTAATTGCGGAATCTGCAACATTAAACGCAGGCCAGAATCCAATACTGAAAAAGTCTATAACATATCCAAGCCTTATTCTGTCAATTAAATTTCCTGCTGCTCCTGCCAGTATCATAGATAAAACTACCTTATATTTTTTGTCTTTGGCAAAGAAGACATAAAATCCTGCAACTAAGATAAATGCACCAGCAAGCACAGAAAGAAGAAAATTCTGGTTCCTGAAAATCCCAAATGCAGCTCCTGTATTATTTACAAGAGAAAGATAAACAATGTTTCCTGCCAGATTTACTGTTTTTTCTCCGACGAGATTAACAGCAAGATATTTTGTTATCTGGTCAGATATTACAATAGATGCTATTATCAGAAAGAATATCCATTTAGGATTCTTACCAGTTTCTTCTTCTCGGCTCATATTCTCCAGAAGCAATCCTTTCAAGATTTGTTAGCCTTTGATTTATAC
Organism: uncultured Methanosarcinales archaeon; assembly: GCA_964642765.1. Classification (GTDB taxonomy): domain Archaea; phylum Nanobdellota; class Nanobdellia; order Woesearchaeales; family CAZXRI01; genus CAZXRI01. The sequence goes on from CAZXRI010000017.1 coordinate 706, forward strand.
TCTCGAGCATTGCCTTTATTGATTCAAGTTTGCTCGATACAATCTCCATCTCTGCATTGTGAGGATGGCTCATGCCATAATTTTGCTGCTGATTTGCAAATGGCTGCTGCTGTTGTGGTTGCTGGAATGGTGTCTGAAATTGCTGATATTGCTGCCTTGATGCAGATGAAAAATCATTTGGCTGGCTTGGCTGGCTGAAATTGTTTTGTTCAGAAAACCCGCCTGGATTTCCAACGCCAGATTCTATTCCAACATCGCCAAAATTTCCAGTCATGCTCTGGTTGGTTCCTAAGTTAGAATTTCCATAAGGCGAGCTTGAACTTCCAAATCCACCTGAACCTCCAGAGCTTCCTCCTCCTGAATCCAAGCCAGAGCCGAAATCAAAATCATCTTTTTTTTTCCAGAACATTAATTTATCGAAGAACGCCATTTTGCCTCTTTTAATTTATTAATAAATATGCTTGAGGATTTGGTTATATAAATTTGTTGGTTTCACTGTATTTCTATACTTAGGAATCAACAATTTAATAATACAAACAAAAAAATAAAGAAAAGAAAAAATTCTTCTTACGGTCTTGTTTTGCACGCGCCGTCAACACATCCATAGGTGCATGCAAATCTTATGAGGTTTGGTTTGCTTGATGAGCAATAAAACTCAATTACTGAAGTTGCATCTGCGCAAGCATCAACATCAGCAGTAAGTCCATACCTGCTTCGGATAAAGCTTGTATCATAGGTTGTCGTCAATGACGCCTTTGTAAATGTGCTTAATCCATTGTCACCATCTGAGCATTTCCCGACGGTCTCTCCTGGCTTTAACGTCATGGAAGAAGATGGCGGCGGAGGTGGAGCAAGCATTGTTCGGCAGTATGAACCATATCCATCAGAGGTTGTAACACAATCATTATTTGGGCACCACGCTAAAGTTTTAAGCATATTTCTATTGGAATCAACATAGTACTCATTTACTGATGCTGTCCCTGAACAGGTATCCCGGAATATCGTTGTTCCACAACTTACCTGACCAGGGGTAAACCTATCCTGCCATTTATCACTATCTGTGCACGGAGGCGTTGATCTGCACGCGCCATTTGAGCATCCAAGTGGGCAGTCTGTATAATATCCTTCTGGCTGATTTGAACCTTCTCTGCACCAGAATTCCAAGAGCCGAGCCGAAGAAGAGCATGCATCTGTTGATTTTGTTAAAGCACCTGACGCAAGAATCCCTTGTGCAACACCCTTCACATATAGATTCTTTCCGCCATCAGTATCAGTACATCTCGAAGAGCTTGTTGTAGTAAGCGAGCCAACAGCTTTGCCTGTAAAATCATTGTCCCTATCTGAATAAATTGAAGGCAATAAATTATTTCCTCCTTTCAACATTATAACTATGCCGACGATAGCAACGACTGCAACTATCGATAGCAACAATAATCCATGTTTTTCATTGTTATCCATTGTGTCCTTCTTTTTGGAATTAACATCTTGTTAATTTTTCCACGTTTTTCTATACCTCGTATTTATTATATTTAAAGTTTTCTTTTACAGTTTTCATGCAATTGTTTGTTAGCGGACATTTCTTACATAATGGTTTTCGCTTAGTGCAGAAATCCTTCCCAAGCTGGACGATAAGTGCATGATATTCCTTGTAGATTATTGTGTCCCGAGGAAGATTATCCATAAAGAACTTCTGGAGCTTGTGGTAGTCCTGCTCTTGGATTCCGATTCGTGAGAATATTCTTTTTGTGTATGCATCTATGATAAATATCGGCTTGTTCCCTGCATAAAGAAGAATTGAATCTGCTGTTTCAGGACCAATGCCTTTTATCGAGAGTAATTCATTCCGCAATTCTGCCAGTTCTCCTGACGAGAAAAATGAGTTCATGCTTCCATTATGGCATTTTATGAACCATTCTGCAAAGGTTTTCAGCTTGATTGCTTTCTGGTTGAAATAACCTGACGAGCGGATAATTCCTGCAAGCTTTTCCCTCTCGATATCTCTAATTTTATAAGGAGAAACCAGTTTATTTTTGTTAAGGCAGATAATTGCTTTCTCGACGTTTTTCCATGATGTGTTTTGCGTCAGGATTGCTCCAAGTGAGATTTCAAACATTTCCTTCTCGGAAAGCTCTCTTGAATGGATTCCATCTGGATAAATTGGTGTAAGTTTTCCTTTAGGTGTAATGGGCCACCAGTTTTGCCAGCCGAACTTTTTCAGGAGGAAACTGTATATATTGAGGATGTTCTTCATTATACCAATTATCAAACGACATCTTTATAAACCAGCCGATTTCTCCTCTGTAAAAGAGGGTTAAGTTAAAATGAAAGTCGCAATATTATATTCAGGCGGAAAGGATTCTACTTTTGCTATAGATGCAGTTATGAAAAAGGGCTGGGAGATTGCTTATTTGCTGTCTGTGAAGCCAACAAGAAAGGATTGTTTCCTGTTTCATTATGCAACTGTCGAGCATACAAAATCTCTGGCTGAAATTCTCGGCATAAAGCATATTCTTACATCATGCGATGTTGCTGACCCTGTTCAGGAAGCAAATATCGTCAAGGAAATCATTGTGAAGAATCCTGTTGATGCTGTTGTTCTCGGTGGTGTTGGTTTGCAGGTTACTCAGCTTACCTCGATACAAAAGGCATTATTGCCTTATGGGATTGAAACATTTGCAATGCATGCTGGAGAGGAGCATGACAAGGTTATGCTAGAGGCAATTAAGGCTGGATATGAAATTATAATCACTCAGGTTGCTTCTGATGGCCTTGCTGGGTGGCTTGGAAAGAGATTAACTCTTGAGAATTTTGAAAAGTTTAAATCTGATTCAAAGAAATTCGGCTTTCATGTCGGCGGAGAAGGCGGTTATTATGATACTTTGGTTGTAGATGGTCCGATTTTCTCGAAGAAACTTTCTCTCGGTGAGATGAAAATCACAATGGATGATGCTTATTGCGGGCATGTTACTGTTGTTTCTGTGAAGGTTGTCGAGAAGGTTTTGGCTAGGGAGTGATTATTAATTGTTATTGCCAATTTCTCTATGCACAATGATATTAAATTTCAAAGTAAATTCTCTTTTGTATCTGTCTTTTGCAAAAAAGAGATGCTAAAAAATAAATTTTTATATAGGCTCCTCAGCAAATTCCAAATATAGCAAAGCACACAAATATTTGAGTATAAATAATGTGCTTTGCTTATTACGAACGAGCATCTATTGCTCAATTATTTATGCGAGTGAGTATAGTTTTGTAAGAATTTGCCTCGTCGCAAGTATATCAAACCTAACAGGCAGAAATAATTAGAAATGGATTTATCAATCTGCAAAATTTTTTAAACTCCAAAATCAATAATGATGGATATGCGAAAGATAAGAGATTTAATCTTGTTGTTAATTTTATTAGTTATTATTGGTTGTTCCAAGCCAATACAAAAAAGCGATTCTATGAATATCGCAAATATTAACGAGGTGAGCCAAATGCTAAGAATATCAAGCACTGCTTTCGAGCATAATGGAAATATCCCGAAGAAATATACTTGTCAGGGAGATGATGTGAATCCTCCTCTGAGAATTGAAGGAATTCCGTCAGGAGCAAAATCTCTTGTATTGATTGCTGATGATCCTGATGCTCCACGAGGAGACTGGGTTCATTGGGTTGTATGGAATATTTCTCCTGAAACAAGAATTATCGAGGAGGATTCTGTTCCTTCAGGTGCAATTCAGGGTATGAATGATTTTAGCAAAACTGATTATGGAGGCCCTTGTCCGCCGTCTGGAACTCACAGATATTTTTTCAAGGTATTTGCACTTGATAATGTTCTTAATTTACCTTCTTCATCTAGAAAACCAGATATTTTGAGAGCAATTCAGGGGCATGTTATTGAGAATGGTGAATTGGTTGGGATGTATAGGAAAAGTTAGTTAGGCACTCAGAAAAATTTGGAAACTTATTTATACATCTGCATCAACCTTTTCTAGAATTATATTTTAAGGGGTGGGTTAATTTGGACATAGATAAAAAAGAAATAAAAAAAGAAGTTTCTAAGATTACAAAAGACATTAAAGAATACATATCAAAGCCGAGGCAATTTAAATTTTCCGTCGGCAGCGATAATAAATGGCTTTCTTCAGGAGAGAAAAAAAGGCTGAAAAGGATTATCCTTCCTAATGGGAAAATATTCCTGCTGCCTTATGATCAGGCTGTGGAGCATTCTACTTATGACAACCTTGTAAATCCCGAGAGCATTCATGCTGATTATGAATTTAAGATTGCACAGGAAGCAAAAATGTCAGGAGTTGTTTTGCATCCGGGAGCGGCTATGAAACACCATCCTGATTATCCAGATGTGCCTCTTGTTGTAAAGGTAGACGGTAAATCTGATATTCCATCACTTGATCCGATTTCATGCCCGCTCGCATCTGTAGAGAAGGCAATTGAATTAGATGCAGCTGCTATAGGCACAACATTCTATTATGGAAGCCCTGAGCAGTATAAAATCATTGAAAGACTTTCTAATCTTATTGAGGAAGCTCATAAGGCAGATATTCCTGTTATTGTCTGGGCATATCCGAGAGGAAAGTTTATAGATGCTAAAGGCGGAAAGGATTGTGTTGGGAATATTGCTGCTGCTGTTAAGCTTGCAAATGATATGGGAGCTGCTATTGTTAAAGCAAATATGCCTGAGTCTTTTGATCCTGCAAAGAAATCCTTGTATCATAAGCATTATCAGGAACTCGAACTCAATTCCGAGGAGAGTATGTCATGGGTTGTTAAGGGATGTGCTGGTCCTTCAGGTGTTATTCTTTCCGGAGGGGATAAGGTTTCTGAAGAACAACTAAAGGCAAAAGTCAGCTCGGCAATGAAAGCAGAAGCAGATGGCTTGGTTATTGGAAGGAATGTTTTCCTGAGAAAGCATGATGATGCTGTAAGGCTTGTTAAGTCGCTTATGAAGATATTGGACGAGCATAGCACAACAGGGGAAACTGTGTTGTAGAATTGTAATTTTTGTGGATTTCATTATAATTTATATATTTTGTAGAGGTTAAATATATAACTCTCCTGCACAATAGACAGCTAATTCTCGGAAAAGAGGTGTAAACATGATAGCCAAAAAAACAGAGTCCAGCAAAAATAATTTTTATGTTATTCTGATTGTAGCAATTGTTGCGATTATAGGAATAATTGTCATTTTGTCAGGCAAAGGAAATATAGGAAGCCCGTCTGTAACCGGACAGGCAGTTAATCCTGAATTTGGCAACATAATGACAGGATATGATCCTCTGGAAATGCCTTCTCTGGAAAGAACATCAACAACGACATATCAGAGGTATAGTTCAACAACATGGAAGTAAGCCGTCGGAGATTATTTCAGGATTAGAATGAATTTATTTACACCTTTATTTTTATCTATTATCTCAGCAGTTACAGAATAATTTCCAAAATCGACCAATTCATTCTGCTTAGGATTCCTGCCAAGCTTTGTAAGGACATATCCCTCGATAGTCAGGTATTCTTCAGAGGATTTTATGTTCAGCTTTAGTTCCTTATTTAATTTGTCAATATCTGTGTTAGCATGGATTCGCCATGTTTTATCGTCAATCTTCTGGATTTTGGGTTTTATTCTTTCTGTTTCATCAACTATATCACCGACTATTTCCTCGAGAACATCTTCAAGTGTTACAAGCCCGATAACCTGAGCCTTATCATTGATAACAAATGCCATCTGCTCATTCAGCTTCTGAAATAGCCTTAGAAGGTCATCAACTTTTTTATTTGAGAATACAAACCTCGGCTTAAGTGATATGTCTTTAACTTTTAAGTCCGGATTGCCTGATTTTATCCTGCTGAGAGCATCCTTTACAAGGGCAACTCCAATTATATCAAGAGGATTTTTTTCATGGATTGGATACCTTGAGTATTTGTATTCTGTGGCAATGTCAATGAAGTCTTTGAGTGATGTGTCTGAATGGATTGACTTAATCTCGCTTTTTGGTTTCATAATCCTGCGGACTTCGATATCATCAAACCTGAAAACCCTCTCGATAAGTTCTTTTTCAAGGTAATCAATTGCTCCTTCTTCCTCACCTATTTTTACAATGTTCTTGATGTCTTCTTCTGTTACTTTCTGTGTTTCAACTCTCTTGATTCCGACTAGCGTAAAGCAGAATTCCGTGAACCATTCAAACAGCTTGATTAGCGGCGTGAGTATAATGCTCATATACCAGATTGGCTTTGAGACAAAAAGTGATAATTGGGTGTTATATCTGATGGCTATATTTTTTGGCATTATCTCGCCGAATACTAGCAGCAGGAATGTCATCGCTCCTATTGATATACCGATTGCATTCTCTTTGAATAAAGTTATAGCCAAAGCTGTTGCAATTGCTGATGCAGATATGTTTACAAGATTGTTTCCGACGAGAATTGTTACAAGAAGCCTGTGAGGGTCATCCTTAAGCTTTTTCAGCTCTTTTGAGCCAGGCCTTTTTTCGTCGAAAAATCTTCTTACCCTTATTCTGCTAATGGATAAGAGAGCTGCTTCAGAAAGTGAAAAGAATGCTGATAAGATAATTAGTATTATTAGCAGGATTAGTTGAATGTGCATTTAGGTAATCAGGTTAGTATTTTGGATTCTGGTTTAAAAGGATTTTGATTTTATTATAATTCAACAAAACTTTCAACTGAAATTCCTGCCTGCTTAATTATAGCACGAAGAGTTCCTCTATCCAATTCTTTATGATTTGGGACTACAAGCTGAGCAAAGGGATTATCTCGTCGAAGAATTATATGACTTTCTTCTTGGCGTTTGATATAGAAACCTATTTTTGAAAGTGCCTTTATACATTCTTGACCTGAAATTCTCGGTAATTTTGTCATACTGCTAATACAAGAGTTTCAAACCGTTCTTCAGGAACAGGCAGTTTATCGTCTTTTAATGCCACAATGTAACCATGGATTGCTTCCTTGATATTGGCAATGGCTTCTTCTTTTGTTTTGCCCTGACTAATACAGCCAGGCAAACTTGGGCATTCTGCTACCCAGTAGCCATCTTCTCCGTGATAGATTATAACTTGTCGCATGTTTAATACCTCTGATGAACTTAAGCTATATGGATGATTATTATTGTTTAAGTATTTTGCTGTTGAATTAACTAAATAAAATAAATTTTTAAATATCAGTAAAATCTTAATTCTAATGGATACTGTAAAACTCCCCTTTGAAAAATGTCAGGTTTTATTGAATAATATTGGATGTGATGAAGATGGATTTATGGCAGGATGGCATTTAATAAAAGAGAATCCTCTATCTAATGATAAAAAATTCAATGAAAAAATATGCTGGATTAGGATATTTTTTTCTACTGACGATGAATCTGGAGACCACCCAGTTTTAGTAATTGCTAGAGTTGATTCTAAAGATAAACTTCCTTATAATTTTGATATTTATCCTTTGTTAATATATGATGATGGAACAATATCTCGTCTGAAAAAGCCATATAAATTATTTAGTTGGCATTGGTATAAGGATTCGGAACTAGATGGTTTTTTTAAACAGATTCCTGAGGAAGTATTTTACTTTATGTATGAATAAAACAAAAGCCCCCGACGAGAGTTGCACTCGCGACCTTCGCTTTACGAGAGCGACGCAATAGCTGCTTTGCTACGGAGGCAGATTATCTTGTTAGAACTCAATTGGATTTAAAAGTTATTCCTTAAATCTACAATTTTCCCAGAATCTCATCCCTTGTCTTAAACTTAGTCTGGCATTCCTTACAAACAACAAACTTCTTCTTGTCTTTCCTGATGTAAGTTCCTTTTATCTTCCCGAGCCAAATCTCCTCTATTTTATTCTTGCAGATAGAGCATTTCATAACAAATGATATATTCAAAAGATATTTAAGACTTTCCCAATCCAAACAATTTTAAAATCATGCTGCTAATCCTTCTCTAAAAACATGTAAATCCAATAGAGTTGCAATCAAATGTCAAGAATCGCAATAGTTGATAACACAAAGCTCAGGGAAATAACTTTAAAAAAACACATTATGAGTTTGTGCCCTGTAAACAGAGCTGGAAAAGAATGTATCAGAATCGAGCCAGATGGCAAGCTGTTTATAGACGAGCATTTGTGCACAGGATGCGGAATCTGCCCGAAAGCGTCTGATGCTATCAAGATAATCAACCTTCCTGAAGAGCTGAAACAAAAGCCAGTCCACAGATATGGAGAAAATCAGTTTGCATTATTCAACCTTCCGACTCCGCAATTTGAAAAAGTTACAGGAATCCTCGGAGTTAATGGAATTGGAAAATCATCAGCTATCAAAATCCTTGCTGGCGTTTTGATGCCGAATTTTGGTGATTATAAGAAACCTGCTGAAAACTTCGACGAGCTTTTGGCTTTTTTCAAAGGCACGCCATCACAACGGTTTTTCGAGATGGTAAAGCAAGGGAAAATCAGGATTGCATATAAGCCTCAGCAGATTGAGCTTATTCCAAAGACAACAAAAGGAAAGGTATCATCTCTGCTGAAAAAGATAGACGAGAAAAAGATATTTGACAGGATTATTGATGAGCTTGAGCTTGCAGAAATCCTCGATAACAAAATAGATGAAATCTCAGGAGGAGAGCTTCAGCGTGTTGCTATTGCCGCAACAGTCATGAAGAATGCAAACCTCTATATCTTCGACGAGCCAACAAGCTATCTCGACATAAAGCAAAGGATAAAGATAAGCAGGTTTATCAGAAACCTTGTAACACCTAAAACATCTGTGCTGATTGTCGAGCACGACCTTATAATCCTCGACTATATCGCAGACTTAGTCAACTTGATGTATGGTAAAGAGGATTGTTATGGAATTGTCTCTGGTGTTAAGCCCGTCAGGAATGGAATTAATGTTTATCTTCACGGGTATATCCGAGAAGAAAACGTTAGGTTCCGTGATTCTAAGATTAAGTTTTCAGGCAGGCCTCCTATGAAGCAAAGGAAAAATCCAGAGCAGATAACATCATGGAGGAATATCGAGAAGAAACTCGGGCATTTTACTCTGAAAGCTTCAGAAGGGAATATTCACAAGGGAGAGATATACGGAATCCTCGGCGAGAATGGTATCGGGAAAACAACATTTGCAAAGATTATTGCTGGCGTAATTAAGCATGATTCCGGAGAGATTGAGCAGAAAGTCAAAATATCATACAAGCCGCAGTATCTCGAGGTTTCAGATTCACTTGTTACAGAAGTTCTCCAGATAGCTTTCCAGAAATATGAGAATCAGATAATTGAACCATTGAACATAAAGCCCCTCTCATTAAAAAAACTTAGCGAGCTTTCTGGAGGAGAGCTTCAACGGGTTGCGATAGCAAACTGCCTTCAGCATGAAGCATTGCTTTACCTTCTCGACGAGCCGTCAGCTTATCTTGATGCAGAGCAGAGACTTATATTATCAAAGATTCTGCGTGATTTCATGGAGCATAAAGGAGCATCTGCACTGATTATTGACCATGATTTGCTGTTTATTGATTATATTAGTGATAAGCTGATTATATTCGACGGAAAACCTGCCTTGGAAGGAGCTGTTTACGGTCCATTTGACATGGAAGAAGGCATGAATAAGTTTTTATCAAGACTGAACATCACACTTAGAAGAGATCCTGAATCAAACAGGCCTAGAGTGAATAAGCTTGATTCAAGGCTTGACAGAGAGCAGAAGTCAGAGAGAAGATATTACTATACATAGGATATATGCATAGATTATACGTAAAAGCCCGTCGAGTGCAAAAAGTTTATATTCTCCAAGAATAAAGCAGTTCTGATACGAAATGAATATCAGACTATTTGCATTATGCTTATTTATAATAGTTCTAACTTTTGGATGTTCACAAAAGGATTTGCCAGATAATCAAGACAATAATAATGCTCAGGATGCTAAGAATGTAAATGCCAATATCACAGGCATTAGAGTCAGCGAGTGGTATAAAAGCGAAAAGTATAACAGGGATGTAATTGACATACGTAATTTCGACGAGATAAACAGGACAATCAGGATAACAACCATATGTTATGGAAACAATAAAACAGAAATACCCTCTAATGATTCAGAAATTATTACTATTCCACCGCTAAACCAGTGGACATGGGTACCTGTCTGCCCGAGAGAAGCTGTATCTTATACAATTAAGGTTGATGAGATAGATAAGAAATAAGATTGTGTATTTCTTTTGACGGTGAAATAATCTTTATATAGATGAAATTAATCCCTTGAGAAATGCCCAACTTTACATTTACATTGCCAAACCTGTTTACGTCAATCAGATTCCTCCTCTCAACATTGGTGTTTTTTCTCCTCCTGAAGCATGAAACATTTTTATCACTGATTCTGTTTATCATTGTTGCGCTTACTGATCTTGCAGATGGTTATCTTGCTCGAACGCTTAATCAGAAGTCTTCTCTCGGGGAAATGCTTGACCCAATGGCTGATAAGTTTATGGTGTTTCTTGCTTTGATTGCATTAATCAAGGTTTATCATTTTCCTATTTACGGTCTTCTTATTATTGCAAGAGACATAATCTCATTAATGGGTTCTGTTCTTGTTTTTATTAAGAAAAGCCCGAGCTGGAAGCCAAATAAGCTGGGAAAAATAACGACATTTTTGCAGGTTATATCGCTTGTTGCTTATATCATTAATTTCAGTTATAAGGTTCCTATTCTTATCCTGACTATAGTTGTGAGCTTTATGGCTGCTGGTATTTATTTTGGGAGAGGGATTAAGATTCTGAGAGGGAGTAAATAGATTTCTGCAAAGATGTGGTCAAGGTGTGAGGAGAAAACTCGCTGCAAAATAGTTAGTATTATTGCAGTCGAGCTTCAAGCGA
>CAZXRI010000018.1:0-11355 GCA_964642765.1 uncultured Methanosarcinales archaeon
GACAAGAAAAAAGAAGAGATAGTTCTTGAGATTGAAAAATTAATCAGGAGCTATGACCCATGCTTTTCATGCTCTGCGCATTTCTTAGAGGTTGTGTGGGGTTGAGAAAATACTAAACACATTTCTTATTTTAGGGATGATTTCATCTCTTCATCTTCTCAAACAAATTCCAGAATTCATTCAGCACATTCGGGCTTAGCCGATATTTTGAATTTATCATCTGAGTCAGCAACTCATCTACCTCTTTTCTTGAGATTAAATCATTTTTATAAGCAATCAATGAGCCAATTGGCTTAATGCCTAAAGACTTTGCAGATTCTCTTGCTGAAATCTCGTCTATAATTACTTCCTTTCTGCCCAACTGGAAAGCCAATGCAATTGTATCAGATTCACCAATGTCTATGCTATAGATGACTTGGAGTTTCTTTGCAATCTCTATGGATTTATCATTTAAAGTGAGAATTTTAATAGAATTATCCTCGACACTATCCTTTATTATATAGGCATCTACATAGTTCTTCTCTATACCTTTAACAACAACCTCATCATAAACACTCCCTGTTATCTCAATGGTTTTGTAAATATCCTTTAGAATATCCAGCCGATTGATTTTCCCAAATAAAATCAGCGGAGAGGCATTTATAATCAAATTAATCCCTCAAAGTCCTCTTTCAACTCTTTTATACCATAATGAAAGTCAATTCCTTTCTCGACTAAAATATCAAGGAATTTCGTTAATGGCACATCAGCAATTCTGGCAGATTTCCATGCAGTTGTCTCCTTGTTCCTGAATTTCTCTATTGCAATTTCAAGCTTTTTTTCCTTAATGCCCTTATCAAGTATTTCTCTTAGTATCCTCGATTTGGTTTTTCTTTCTAATACAGAGAGTAATTCTATCTCCTTTAATTCTGGTTTATCTATCCTAACAGATACAGTTTCCGCCATAATAATCACATTGTTTACAGATGTGGTAACCTGTATATAAATTTTTTGGAACATAACATTTATAATAATACTTCAACAAAATTATCACATTAACATGCCAACCATCCACATCTTCGGCAATGAATATCTTGAATTTGATTCGCTTGCCATTAAAGTGGCAAAAAAGATAGAGAAGAATAAATCCCTGAAAATCATTTACTGCAATTCTCCTGAAACACTTATTGAATCAGAAGAATCAGAGATTATAATCCTCGACGTTATAAAAGGGATAACACAAACAAAAATCATCACAGACATCGGCCAAATCAAAACAAGAAAGCTCACAACAATGCATGACTTTGACTTGGGATTTGTTCTTCATCTCATGAAAGAGCTTGGAATAAACAAAAAGATTAAAATAATAGGCGTGCCTGAATCAGGAGATATCGAGGAGATTTCAACAGAGGTGCAAAAATGGATTTTATGAAGGAAAAAAAAGGATTGATACTGGTTATTTTGACAGCAATAATATCAGGATTCTCAATATTCATCAACAGCTATGGCGTAAAGGAATTTGACTCATCAATTTTTACGTTCACAAAAAATGTGCTTGTTGCATTGCTTTTATTCTCGGTAATATTTGCATTTGGGAATATTTCCGAGCTGAAAACACTCAAAAGAAAAAACTGGCTTCAGCTTATAATAATAGGGCTTGTTGGCGGCTCAATTCCATTCTTGTTATTCTTCGAGGGATTAAAGCTTACAACAGGAACAACATCAGCATTTATCCACAAGACACTCTTCATATATGCGACAATATTCGCGCTAATCTTCCTCAAGGAAAAGCTCAACAAGGGAATTCTCGTCGGAGCAGGATTGCTTTTGCTGGGAAATTTCCTAATGATAAAGCCAGACTTTAAATTTTCCGTCGGGCATCTGCTGATTCTGATAGCAGCAATTCTCTGGGCAATTGAAAACACATATGCAAAGCACGTTCTGAAAAATGTCTCTGGAAATGTTGTTGCATTCGGAAGAATGTTTTTCGGCTCTGCATTCATCCTGATTTATCTTGTAATATCAAACAAGGTTTCTCTCCTCGGAAAACTAACATCAACACACCTATTCTGGATAATAATCAGCTCAGGCTTTTTGCTGATGTATGTTCTGACATATTACAACGGATTGAAGCATATAAAGGTCTCAACAGCAACATCAATCCTTGTTTTAGGCTCTGTAATTACAACAACACTCAACATCATGTTCAAAGGCACTGCAATAACAATCCTCAACGCAGGAGGGATGCTTACGATTGTTATTGGTGCATTGGCAGTTATTTGGTTCTCTGAAATTCAGCCGATAAAAGCAGGCAATATTAATAACATTAATCCAGATGTGGCACAAGATGGACGGTCTTGAATTAGCAGGAAGATTCTCATACATAACAAACGCACTCGGATATTGCGGGCCTGATTGTGCTTATGAGAAATTTCTCGAATATGTTAAGGGAAACAAGAACACAGACGATATTGAGAAAGCTCTGAAAAGATTTGAAGGATTATTTCCTTACCTGAATGCAATCGCAAAAAAGACAGGAAAGAAATTTACTGATTATAGTGTTGTCGAGGCATATTGGATTGGAAATTCCCTGCTTGATGAATTTACCGACGAGGACATTAAGGAGATTATTTTTCAGCTTACACAAAGAGGCTTGCCAGAATCCATCGGAAAAAGATTAATAGACAATCTCCCTAGAGGATTTGTCCCTCATCACAACTTCAATGTATTTTATGTAGGTGTTGGAAGAACATCTGGAAAAGTAGAAACAACGTTGCAGAATATGGACAACTGCAGGATTTCATGGGGAAAGATTGCTGAGATTTACGGAGAAACAATTATTGTTTTAGCGAACCAGCTCAAATTCTCCGACGGAAAATATTATCTGGGAGAAGAAGAGCCAAGAACAGCAGTCTATATCAAGGAGATGCTTCCCAACCTGAAAAAAGGGGATTATGTTGCACTGCATTGGGGATTTGCTCCCATGGTTTTAGATGAAAGGCAACTTGAAAATCTGAAAAGGTATTCTAATAGGACTCTTGATGTAATGAACGCAAGCAACAAAAATGACAAACAATAAAACCAAAAAATTCCTCGAAATCTTCCAAAAAGCAGAGAAGAAATATTCATCAAGCACAAAAAGGTTAGCTGCTGAAGGCTGGCTTGAAGACTGGCAGGTTTTAATCACGACGATAATGTCAGCCCAAAGCAGGGATGAGACAACAATCCCAATTGCAGAAAACCTTTTCCAGAGATACAAAACCCTGAAAGAATTGGCAGATGCAAAATATCCTGATGTCCTCGATGTTTTCAAATCATTAAATTACAACAGAAGCAAAGCAAAGCACGTAATTGATGCAGGAAAATTCATGATAGATAACTTCGACGGAAAAACTCCAGATAACATAGACGAGCTTTTGAAAATTCCCGGTGTAGGAAGGAAAACAGCAAACCTTATAATAACAGAAGTCCACAACAAGGACGGAATCTGTGTTGATACCCATGTCCACAGGATAAGCAATGTACTTGGATTAGTCAAAACAAAAACACCTCACCAAACAGAGGAAGAGTTAAAAAAAATTACACCGAGAGAATACTGGTCTAGAATCAACAGGATTTTTGTTTTGTGGGGAAAAGATGTTTCTGGACGGGATAAAAGAAAGCTGATGGAGAAGATAGAATAGAATAAATATACAGAGAACGAAACACAATTTATCCTGTTTTAATCTTTCACACTCTCCTTATACAACTCCAACGCCCTCTTCGCCTCATCCTCAGGAATCTTCTCAACAACAATACCGCCTTGAACAAGAACATAATCCCCGACGGAAAATTCCTCTGAATCAGAAATAATCTTTCCATTTCTTTTTTCTATATCGTAATCTACTGTTGCAATATCGTCTTTAATTCCAATTATTTTACCTGGGACAGCGAGGCACATTTTAGATTGTAGAGCATTGCTTTTGCTGATGATAGTGTTTCATAACTATTCCATAGATTTTCTCATTAAACTTGGAATTTATTCCAGCTTCAATCTTTCCTAATAAAGATTGACACAACAAAAGAAGTTCTCTGTTACTTACAATACTTGTGGGATAAATTCCGTCTATATTTGGTTTGTTATGACTAATCTCCAAACGAATTTTATTCCATTCACTTCTCATCTCTTGTTCATTCATTGCAAGTATCACCTCAGCAATATTCTTAATCCAATCTTTAAATATCCTTCGTCAAAAGCCCAGATGTAGAGTATTCTATAATCTTTCTTGCTGTATTCTTTCCAATCCCCTTGACTAACTCAATTCTATTGCTGCACACTCGGACAAAAATTATACTTATGCACTTGATAAATATGCAGTGCAGAATAATCCTTGAGGATATCGCTGAATTTGGTTTTAATCTCCATCATAATCTCCCTGAATTTCTCGTTGCTCTCAACTTCAATATCAATCTCAAATTCCCAATCTCCGAGAGATTTTACAATGTAAACAATATTAGGATGAATCCTGCAGAATTCCCTCAGTGAACTTTCCTTTTCAGCAGAGATATTCCTGAACCCGACGAGAACCTTGTAATGCAGGTATGGAAACTTGGATTCATTAGGTACAATATTATAATGCCTTATCACCCCTGATTTCTCCAATTTCCTTATTCTTTGTGCAACTGCATCCGCACTTATTTTTAATTCTCTGGCAACCTCGACAGCATTTGTTCGAGAATTTTTCCCGAGAATAAAGAGTATTTTCCAGTCTTTTTCATCCATTTTTACCTGCTCTGGTGTCGAGCCGAAAAAAGATTCTCTGAAACTGCTTGGCTCTTTTTTATTCACAAGATAATCCCTGACAAAATACTCTCCTCGAATTATTGTTGCAATCTGCCTCTCAGCAATATAATTTTCAAAGTTTTTATTTATCTCTGCCAGTGTCTTATCAAGAAAAGCCATGTCTTTTGCCCATGCTCCAAATGCAATGTCAAACCTTCCATCACAACTTGCAATCCATACTATATTTTCATTGTCGACGAGAAAATCAATCAGTTCTTTTTCCTTTGCACTATCAATATTTTGCAATCTTAGAAAGTTTTTATGAACTGTGAATCCGAGCTTTGAAATATCAATCACAGAATAAAATGAAGAAATGATTTTTTCCTTAACAAGTCTTTTAATTCGAAACCCAACAACCTGTTTTGAAATCCCAACTTTTTTTGCAATCTCTGAATTCGACTGCCGAGAATTTATATCAAGATGATAAAGGATTTTCCTGTCTTTCAGGTCTAGTTTCTCAGACATTTATTTACAAAATCACCTATTAGATATAAATTTAACGGTTTTGTTAAAAATTGCAATAATAAGTTTAATATACTAATCATTACTAACATATAGTAAAATTATTGGTAGACAAAAATGACCACATTTAAAGTAAAGGATATCAGAAATCAGGATGCATTCCCTAACTTAAGCTATCGCTTCTCAAATCTCAGAGAAACTGAAACAGATGTTATACTTGAAAAGGATTATCTCGGTGAGAATCCGCTTCATTATTATATTGACACAAAAGCAGCAGAACTAATAGTAGCCAACAACATTACAGACATTAAAGATTACCTAGAACACACACAAAGAACATTTACATGGGAAAGAGTAAGGGCTGTATCAAATAACACCAGAGTTACATTAGATGATTTAGCCTTTGACTCTGCCACGCCAAAAGAAGAAGAGATAGAACCTGCTTTGCAAGAATATGAACTTCAAAAGGCAATAGATTATATCGATATAAATGTCGTCGGGAGGGCTATAAGAGGCTTATTGCAAAGTTCATTAGAGGCAAGATTAGCGAGCATACAAGAACCTAATATTGGCTTGCTTCTCTCTGGTGGATTGGACAGCATGGGCATAGGCTATTTGCTATCAAAAATAAAAGCCAAAGATGTTACAGCATTCACACTAAAGGCTGATGAAACTGAGCCTGATGTTGTAAAAAGCAGGGAACTTGCCAAAAGATTCCAGATTAGTTTGGTAGAAGTAAAAATTACAGAGACTGAATCAGGCTTATCAATTACCTCTGAAAGATACAGTCCGTCGGGAAACTTAATCTATTCAAAAAAGATTGCTAAAAACATCATCCCTGAAAATGCAGTATTGGAATCATTAAGAATAAGCGGCAACCCAAAAAAAGACAATCTCTTTTGTGCTGTGGCAATGTACCTAATAGCTCAAGCAATAAAGGGAGAAGGAATTCAGACAGTTTTCTGTGGTGAAGGTCCAAACGAAATGATTAATGATTATGGTTTTAACCCAAGAGAATCAGGATATAGTTCCGACAATAAAGGAGATGTAAGATTTAGGGAAGCATTGACATTTGGCTTAAAGAAGACAGACAGGCAGTTAGGAAGAGGTGGATTGCCAAAGCACGCAACAGCAAGAATGGGAAAGATTTTTGCTCATTATGGATTAAGATTGGAATCTCCTTATTTTGATAAAGATATTGCAAGGATTATGACAAGGATCCCTCATTTGACAAGCTATGACACAATTAAGCAACACATTGTCAGTGCAATCTTTCCAGACGATAGATTAGATAGTTTTATACAAGGAACATCAAAACAAAAATTTCAGGATGGTTCAGGAATAAGCAGGCTATTCAGAAGTTATACCCAAGAAAGATTGATTGATATGTTTGAATGTTTGTATGGGATAAGAAAAACTGATTACTTAGAATAAGATAACCTACAAAAAATCACTCAACCACAACCTTCACAATCTTAATATCCTTTCCATCAACCAACTCAGGAACTTCCCTGCATTTAGGACACTCAATAAAAAAAGAATCATGCCCTCTCTCGAGAATATCAGGCTTTCCAACAAAACCGCATGAACACTTAACCTTAGCAGGAATTATCCTTGAAACAATCTCCCAGCTAACAAGTCGCTTCAAACACTCAAGCAAATCATCTGGAGGCACATGAGCAAGCTCTCCTATCTCGAGAGATATTTCCTTAACATTGCCGTGTTTTTTAGCCTCGTCAATAATCCTGCTGGCAAAGACAGTTTCATGCATATTACAAACTTATTTAGACTTCTTCGATTTTGAGCCGCCGGATGACTTTCTCGACACAGCAAAAATAATCACTGCAAGCACAATCAAAGCCACAACAACACTCAAAATAATAGTTGTCAAATTAGACTTTTTCTGCCCTTCCTCACCAATTGCAGGAGTCTCATCAGACTTATCCTCAGGTTTAATCTCCTCAACAATAGGCTCAACAGGTACCTCTTCCTTAACATCCTCTTTAACCTCACTAGACATTGCACCGATACCAAACACACTAAATCCAGGAGACTTGGCTTCATAATTAGCCTTAACTTCGTCGCTATCAATCAATGTAGTTTCCAACTCATTCCACTTACCTGAATTATGCCTATACAGCTTAATGCCTTTCTCACTAACACCATTTTCAGCAATCCATTCCTTAGTTACCGAGAAAGTAATCAACACAGACGAAATATCAGCATCTGCAATATTCTTAGGAGTAACCTGAATATACTGATACTCCTTATCAGCTACCTTAACAACACTGCTCGGCTTCTCCTTCAACGAAGCAACCTCAAGGATAGCACTCTTCAATTCCTTCTCTGCCTTGAAAGACACAAGAGTAAATGCTATCTTTGAATTCTTGATTTTCATTGAAACAGTCTCACCAGGAGCAACTGTACTCCATCCATGCGAAGTGCTCGCCAACGATGAATCATTTGCAGAAGCGCCGCCGCCACCGCCTCCTCCAGAGGAAGATGAGCTATCAGAAGACGTGCCATTACTTGAAGCAGAGGTTGTGAAATTAAACACACCAGTCGTATTACAAACACTGGCAGAATCACACACAGCCACAGTATAATTAATCAAAGTTGACGCACTCAACCCAGACAAAGACACAGTCGGAGTCTTAGTAGTAAAAGGACTGCTCTGATATGCCTTAGAGCCACTCAGATAAGTAACAGACATATTCACATAATCATTTGATTCAACACCAATCACAGCAGACGATGATGTAATACTCCTGTTTGTAACATTACTATATTGAGGAGGCACAATATCAGAAACATTAAACAACAAATAAGTAATATTCTGATTACCAGACTCATCAGTCACATTCACAGTCAAATTATATGCTGAAGGACCTGCATTTGGAAGTGAAATAATTCCAGACAAGCATTCCTTAGGAGATGTTCCAGTCGGAGTAATTGAAGTCCATGAAGTATACCCGCTCACATTCAGCTTATAAGCACAGCTTGAAGCATCCCCTGAAACAGTTAGGTTAACCTTAAACGGTGTAACATTCTGCTCAATCGCAGGAGCATTAAACGTAATAGTAGACGCAATCAAATCCTCACCAGCAGCAACAGCACTGAAATGAGGCAGATAAACTGTTGTCTTTGGTCCAGATGTAACATTAAAGCATGGCGTTGAAGCTGTCTTGGTATATGCCTGCGAATAACCAACAGATGTACACCCATTAACTCTTGACTTATTAGATGCATCCAACTCATTAAAGAACCAATAGATATAGAATGAAGTTCCATTAGATGCATTAAAACTTTCAAGAATTACAGACCCATAATAAGAATCTGCTCCACCTGTAATAAACTCAGACAAGCTGGAATTGAAATATACAATATACTTAGGAGCTGAAACAGTCAGATTCGTAAGCAATCCGCTGAAAAATGCAGAATCATTACCCTTAGGAGTAAAGTTCATATTCCAGTTAACAAGAGAAACATTCACATCCGATAGAGAAATATTCACGAATGTTCCTGTTCCATTTATCATATACTGGAAAGATATCTGATCAGTACTATTCAGATTACCAGTAATATTATCATAAACTCCTGTCGAGGAATTATACTTCTTCAAGACAAGATCCAGAAGAACTCCGGGGAATGCCTCCTTAGTATTATTAATAAACTGCGTTGAATTAATAGTCCCTGACACAGTAATCGCATAAACTGTGCTATTTCTCCTGTTATTCAAAGTATCATTTGCTGTGAAACGGATTGAATGCACACCAATTGTCAAAGTTAAAGCAGTATTATTTGCAGCATTCGTTCCCAAATCAGTAATTGCAGACGAGCCGTCAAGATAATAACCAACATAAGAAACATTAGATGCATCAGCAGTTGTCCATGAAATATTCACAGACGAAGTTCCGTTGCCTAGGAAACTCACAGTATTATTAGGACCAATCCCATCCACATAATAAACAATAGAAGTGCTGTTCACATTCAGAGCATAATCAGTCAGGTTAAGATACAATGTCCTCGATGATTCTGAACCAGTACATCCTGATGTATTGAAAGGATGGAATCCAGTTGCATTTGTAAATGCCGTCGGAGTTGAGTTGCATGATGAATAATAAACAGTTGACTTCAATCCAGTTCCTGTCTCAGTTATCGTAATATAGCTGAGATTAGATATAGGTGTCATCCTAAAATATTGAGGAAGTGAACCAGTATATGAAGGAATCAGTGTATCAACAACAAAGTTGAATGTTCCTGTGTTTGCCTTATTGCCTCCGGAATCTGTGCAGTTCACTAACCATGTATGCTGCCCTTCATTCAAGCCTCCAACTGTAACAGTCTTATTCGAATCCAGAACAACAGTTCCCATACCCTGAGATGCGCTGCTTACATTAACAACACCATCAAGAGTTAAATTACATGCAACTGGCGTACCCGCATTATCGCTTACGCTAAACACAAGCGAGGCAGTATTCGTTGTAATATTAGAATTATTTGCATAACTTACCAATGAAACTATTGGTGCAGTTGAATCAGTCCCGACTGTAATTGTCAGGTTAGATGTCTGGTTGCTGAAACCCATATAATCTGCAGACTTAATCAAGAAAGTAACATTTGTACCATACTGACTTGCATAAGTAGTATAACTAAAGTTGAAGAAATCTGCACTTGCTGTAAAGTCTGTTGAATTAGTCTGGTTTAATAAGAATCCAGTTCCGTTTGTATTAACCCACAGAGTTACATTCTTAATTCCTGTTCCTGAATCTGAAAAGTTAGCAAACACATACAAAGTTGTATCGGTAGCTACAAGAGTTGTCGAAGTTCCATTTCTCCTCATTGAAGGAGCAATAGTATCAACCTTAAAGTCTCTCGTTAAAGAAGTGTTTGCATTTCCATAATCATCAGAACAAGTAACATTCCACAAATGAACTCCCTGAGCTAATCCTGTTGATGAATTAACCTGTGGTGTATTGTTTACAGCAACAATATTTTCAACAGAGACAGAACTGTCTATAGTAATATTACATACAGGAGAAGAATCCTTGTTATCAGTCACAGTAAAGTTGAATGAAACAGTAGTATTACTGATATTTTGTCCAACCGCAGGCGAGTTCAATGTAACAATCGGCACAACATTCTCTGTAACAGCAACCTGAATAACAGACGACGTATTCTTATTTCCTGCATAATCAGTTGCATTGATTGTAAAGTTAATTGTCGTGCCAATCTGAGATTCCTGAAGTGTATATGAGAAGTTATACAGAGCCGATAAACCTGCAGCAGTATAATTGTTGTTTGCAGTTACAAGGTTTCCGTTCAATATAAGCTCTGCTGTCTTTATACCCGTTGTTGCATCACTCAAGTTAGCATAAACAAGAATAGATGTGCCAGAGATTGTCCCGCCACTTGTACCGTTTACAGGGAAGAATGACGGAACATTATCAACAGTAAAGTTCCTTTGCACAGTCGTGTTCTGGTTACCAGAATCATCGATGCACGTTACATTCCAATAATGCACTCCGTGATTCAATCCAGAGGTAGTATTTACTATTGAAACTCCGCTTGATGTAATAATACTGGTAATGTTCATCACACTATCAACAGAGATATTACAAGTTGGTGTGGTATCTATTGTATCAGTCGCAGTAAAGTTGAAAGTTACTGAAGTTGAACTTGTATTATATCCCGATACAGGAGAGTTTAGTACAACCTGCGGAGGTATAAGCTCAGTAACAGTAACACCGAATACAGCAGTCTGATTCTTATTACCAACAGTATCGGTTACATTAATAGAGAAGTTCAATGTGCTTCCAAAGTCTGCATCTATTGCCACGTATGTGAAATTGAACAAAGCTATATCCCCTGTAGCAACATAAGTAGAGTTAGTTTGATTAACACGATTATTTCTGATTAACTCGACAGTCCTGATACCTGTTGTTGCATCAGTAAGATTTGCAAAGATATAGACTGAACCGCCAACAATTATACTGCTCGCTGTTGAGCCGTTTTGTTGAATTGTCGGAGAGACTAAATCAACAGTAAAGTTCCTTTGCACAGTCGTGTTCTGGTTACCAGAATCATCGATG
>CAZXRI010000019.1:0-11239 GCA_964642765.1 uncultured Methanosarcinales archaeon
CAACCCTGCATCCCAAAGCATGCTTAAGATGCCTTACAAGAGGAACAAAATCACCGTCGCCAGATATGATAACAACAGTATCAAGCTTTGGCGCAAGCTCAATCGTATCCATGGCAATCCCAATATCCCAGTCTCCTTTCTTATTCCCTCCTAAAAAAACCTGCAAGTCCTTAGATTTGACCTCATATCCGATATTCTCGAGAGCATCAAAGAAATTTTCCTCATCCTTAACATCTGCCTTGATTACATAAGCTATCGCTCTGATAAGGCTTCTTGACTTTACAGCCTCCTTTAGAACCTCACGGAAATTCAGCTTTGCATTAAATATATTCTTCGCAGAGTAATACATATTCTGGATATCAACAAAAACTCCTACCCTTTGATCTTTGTGGTGAACCATTCTTACTCAATCATACTTATCAGAATTAATAACCTCATCTATTTCCCTCTCGACAGAATCATCTCTCCTCGAGAACATCCTTATCACTGCATATATAATGATAACAATCCCGATTCCGATTAAAAGGTTATAGTTATTGAAGTCATTCATGCACTTAAGATAGGAATGGTGCTATTTAATTGTTTCTACTCCAACCGCAATGCTAATCAGCAAGCTGATTGCACCTCGCTCACTTCGTTCGGAGGAATCGGTTGACACCAACTGCAAAATCAGTTGACACTTTTGACGAGCATAAAGCTAGTCGTGCTCCGTCGCTGCAAAATTTATTCGGAGCAGAATCAATTATCGAATCGTAAGTATTATTGCGGTCGAGCCTCAAGCGAGTGCCTATGAAAGCATTAGATTCCACACACATTCTAAAATTAATAATGGGATATAATGTGCTCAGAAGAGCACTTCTGACATGCGAGCTGATTCATCCGAGTAACGCCGAGGATGTGCAATTAGGCAGACCAATTAGCATTGTCGTGCTGCGTGTCAGCATGCAAAAAGGATGACGAGCAGAACCATACTCACTTCGTTCGTAGCATTCAACAACAATTTATTACAATAAAATTGATCTTGTTGTCGAATACATTATCGAGGATGTTGCTAAAAGGAGTTCTAGTGGAAGAGAAAACTCGCAGACTCACAAAAGGCTTATATATCTTCATGCCGATAAAAGACAGCATGGCGTTTATTGATATCCTCTCCTATATCTGGGATGTATTTCTTATCTGGCTTACAATATTCATTGCTCCGCTAGAAAATCTGAATATGCTCTGGATAACACTCCCTGTAATACTCAACTGGATATTCACCGAATTTTATCAGGAAAAAAAAGGAACCTCTCTCGGAAATGCAATATCAAACGGCGTTGTTGCCCTTCTCGTCGGGATTGACTGGCTGAGGCAATCAACAAACATATTTACAGCAGGAAACATAACAATACCTATATTCATATCTTATGCAGTTATCTCGATATTAATGGTGATATACGGTATAGCAATCATTGTCTGGGGAATAAAGCTAAGCAAAAAGGCAAAGTATTTCGGCAGGATTAGGGAAGTTACATACATAACACTGATGTTCACTCCGATAGTTTATGGGATTATACCGCTCAGCCTCAAGATAATCATAACCATATTCGCATTCTTCCCGATATTCTACTTTTTCTTCGAGGTATTAGACTGGATAATTCCTGATCCAAAGGTGTATAATGAAGAAGAAAACGAAAAAGGATATAAGGACAAGATGTTCTCAGACATAGAAAAAGAGCAGCCTATAAATCCTATAAATTCAAACTTTGATACAAGGATAAGTAACCAGATGGGCAATCAGATGAATAATCCGATAAACAATAACCAGCAGAACAACTTCCAGCAGCCAAGATTTTAAGCCGATAAAAAAACAAAATGAAGCTTATCTACATAACATGCAAAGATACAGAAGAAGCAGAGAAGATTTCTAAGCATCTCCTCAGGAAAAGGCTTATTGCCTGTGCAAACATATTTCCTATTAAGTCAATGTATTTATGGGAAGGAAAAATCACAGATGATAATGAGGTTGTTCTTCTTGCAAAAGGAATGGACTATGAAAACATCAAGAAGGAAGTGAAAAAAATCCATTCATACAAAATCCCCTGTATCCTGAAAATTAACGTAGATGGCAATTCTGAATATTTGAATTGGGTAAGTAATATATGCAAAGAATAGCATAAGCAAATGCTTTCCCATAAGATGCCACAACATTTTTAATATGCCTGACATCACTGGATTCCATGATTAACGAACAGCTCAAAAAAATCCTGCTAAAAAGCGATGATATATTTTCAGACATAAAAGGGCAGGGCAATGCAAAAGAGCAACTAAAGTCTGCTCTGCTCTCGGAGAGGCACATAATTCTCGTCGGCCCTCCTGGTGTTGGCAAGACAACATTAGCAAAAAACATTGCAAAGCTTCTTCCTGAAATGGATGTAACCAAAGGATGCAAATACCATTGCGAGCCTGAAAATCCTGTTTGCCCTGAATGTGTACAGCAGAAGGCAGCAAAAAAAGAGATAAAAAAAGAGAGGATCTCAGGAGAGAAAAGGTTTATCAGAATTCAAGGCTCTCCTGATTTGACTGTCGAGGATTTGATTGGAGACATTGACCCGATAAAAGCCATGAAATTCGGGCCATTAAGCATTGAGGCATTTACTCCCGGAAAGATATTCAAAGCCAACAGGGGAATCCTTTTTTTCGACGAGCTGAACAGATGCCCACCTAAACTGCAAAATGCAATGCTTGAAGTTCTCGAAGAGGGAAAAGTTACAGTTGGAAGCTATGACATTGACATTGAAACAGATTTCATATTCGTAGGCACAATGAACCTTGACGACAACACAACTGAAAAGCTCTCGACAGTTTTCATGGACAGGTTTGACATAATCAACATTTCATATCCAGAAACTCTTGAGCTTGAAGCAGGAATAGTATCAGCAAAAGGCAATTCAAACAATGCCCAGTTTCCAAAACAGCTTCTCGATACAACAATCGGATTTGTAAGGTCATTACGGGAATCAGACAAGCTCAGCAAAAAGCCATCAGTAAGGGCATCCCTTGGATTATATGAAAGAGCCTGTGCAAATGCAATGCTAAAGAACAGGAGCATTGTAAATCTCGAGGATGTTTCAGATGCGATTATATCAGTATTAGCACACAGGATAGAGCTAAAGCCCTCGATAAGATACCTCCAGACACCTGAAACATTCCTTAAAGATGAAATAAAAAACTACTTTGATACAGAGTTATCAAGCAAAAAAAGTGGTGAGTTTCTTTGACTCCGAGAGGGATTTAGCCAGCTCAGGTGAAAAGGAGCAGAAAGTAAAATCAACCAAGATTTCTGAATTTTCCTCTGCTGATGAGATTCTCGGCAAGCTTGGAAAAGGGAATGAGCTTTACAACTCGGTTATTGAAAATGAAGAAGAGGCAATATCAAATGCAAAGCTGTTAAAGGATGCGCTTAATCAGGGGATATCTGCGTTCACTCCAAACAGCATCCTCGACCAGCTTGTAAAAAATTTCTCGATAGCAAAAAACCTATTTGGCGAAACGCTTTTGATGGAGCTTACTGGCTATGACATGAAGAATCTCGAGAGGAACATCAAAATCCCTGAATTCCAGAGAGAGGTCAGCTCAAACATCCTGAAAAACATAGAAAAGCTCAAGCAAAAGAATCTCATTTCTTCAGACGGAACAATTACTGATTCAGGAGCAATGTTCTCAGCAATTCTTTTATTCAAGGAAGAGATTGATAAGCTTGTCTCAATAGGATTTTACGGAGAAAAGACAAACAAGCTGTTTACTCATTATGGCGATAAGGATGATGTTAAGGCATTTAAGAAAGGAGACAGGTATCGCGATATCGCGCTGAAAAGCTCAGCAAAGCTCGCAATAAGGAGAGGGCATTTAAACCTCGAGCAAAAAGACATAAAATCATTCCAGCGAGAGAGAAAAGGAAGCATATACATCGTTTATGCTCTCGACGCATCATCATCAATGAAAGGAGCAAAGCTTGAGATGTGCAAGAAAGCAGGAATTGCACTTGCATACAAAGCAATTGAATCAGGAGATAAGGTTGGGTTGATGGTATTTGGCACAGACATAAGAAAAAGCATTTCACCATGCGATGACTTCCCGAGGATAATCTTCGAGATATCCAAGATAAAAGCAAGGGAAGAAACCAATATTGCAGAAACAATCA
Organism: uncultured Methanosarcinales archaeon; assembly: GCA_964642765.1. Lineage (GTDB taxonomy): Archaea > Nanobdellota > Nanobdellia > Woesearchaeales > CAZXRI01 > CAZXRI01. The sequence goes on from CAZXRI010000019.1 coordinate 4,184, forward strand.
GAAAATCAGTCGAGCTTTTTCCGAATGAGAATGTTACAAAACACCTAATCCTGCTCACAGATGCAATGCCAAACATAGGCGACCATCCTGAAGAAGATACATTAGAAGCTGTCTCTGCTATAAGAAGCTCAGGAATAACTGTTTCTATAGTCGGAATAAAGCTGAACCAAAAGGCAAAGCATCTCGCAGAAAAAATCGCTTCAATTGGCGAAGGAAGATTCTACCTCACAAAAGACCTGAAAACTCTTGACATGGTTGTTCTCGAGGATTATTACGGGATTGATTAGGATAGTGCTATAAGATAATTCTGAATAATCCTATATAATTCCACAACATTTATTTACACAGATGATAGAGAGCAACCTTATCCATGCATCCAAAAAAAAACAGAAAATCAAGCAAATCCCAGATTTCTGCTGAATTCATTATAGTAACAGCAATACTCATGATAATATTCATCTCATTCTTTGCCATAGCAAACAAAAGAGCATCTCAGTCAGATTCAATCAAGGCAATGCTCTATGCAAAAACAGAAGCAGACAAAACTGCAAATGCAATCAACTCAGCATTCATAGCAGGAGACAATTCCAAAATTGTTCAAGAAATATCAGGAACATTCAGGGATGGAAGCCCTTACATGCTCAGCATATATCCAGCGTCGAGGATTGTAGACATAACATACAAATCACAAGGAGAAGCAAGGCATTACAGCACAAGCATTATCACATCACAAATAACAGGAAACCTGACAGGAATAAACAGCACAATAACCATCTCAAATCATGACAAGGTGATTTCTGTTGAAAAGTAAACTGAATAATAAAAGCAGAAAAGCCCAGTTTTTCTCGTCAGATTTAGTTATAGCCATAATCATCTTCATCATTCTCATGACAACAATAATATGGCTATGGGAATATACGCATGAGAGGATTTTCTCGTCTGAAAAAACAGCCCAGATAGACATATCAGCAAGAATTGCAATATCTTCCCTCATAGAAACGCAAGGCAATCCGAAAAACTGGAGCTTGTTTCCAGCTAACGAATTCACAGAAGCAAATGTCCATTCAATAGGCTTGGGAAAAACACAATATTTAGACGGAAATAATCAATGGAGCCTTGACAGCCAGAAAATATCACGGCTTGCATCATACACAGATACAAACTCATCATACAGCACAACAAAAAAGATTCTCGGGCTGTCAAATCCTGACTATGAATTTTACCTTGCGTTCAATAAATGGAACGGCTCGTCTTTTGCATACTATTCTTCCTCAGGAATTTCAGCATCAGCAAACTCAACAGGTATCATAAGCATCGAGAGATATGCACTCATAGATGGAGAAAAGGCAATTATAACACTAATGATGTGGAAAAAGTGAGCATTCCAAAAATGTCAAAAACCAAACTCAGAAAAAAGTCATTCATCCTCACATTAGATGCAATTCTCGCAGCATTAGCCTTAACATTGTTAATCACAATTGTAATGTTCAACATCTCATCAGAGCATACTTACAGCTTTGGAAATTATGATTTAGATGCAATAGGAAAAGACACGCTTGCAGTTCTCGAGAAAGATAACTCTCTCAAAAAATCAGCTGACACACTCTCTGCCTTGCCAATGCAGGCTTACATAGAATCACTTCCATCAAGAATATGCACTGAGATTTCAGTATATACAAAAGATTCTGTAAAAATAACAAGTTACCTCAAGACAGGCTGTACAATCCCAAACACAGGAGATATTATCTCGACAAGAAGAGTTTTCATATCATCAGGCATTGCCTATTATGCAGAACTAAAAGCATGGTACAAATAATATCAGTAGGAACAAAAAAAGCATACCTGTTCACAATAGGTGTAATACTTGTATTTCTGACGCTGATTTTCCTGACGGAAACATTCAAGGAAAGAAATTCAGGCATCAACAAAGACATCCTGCTATTAACATCAGCAGAGAAAGCCATGTTTGTTGCCGACGACATTTCATCAGGAGTCTACAATGACATTCTCGGAACAAACATAAAATCAATCTCAGGAAACTCAACAATGGACATAGAATTCAACAATACCATATTATCGCAGGACAGGAATCAGCAAAACTTAATTAACAGCTACAAATCATTTATCGAGGGGATTTATTCACAGGCAAACAACATGAACATATCCCTCATAGGATTCAACACAAGCTTTTTCATAAGCCCTTACAACACGACATTCTTTATCAATGGAACACTCCTGAGGATATACACAATGCAAACAGCAAATCATGTTGAGAGCATTTCAATAACCGCAAGAGTAAATTCCTCTTCCATTGGATTATGCGAACAGCCAGCAGGCGATTCAGGAAGTTTCCCGTCGACAACATTTGTTTCTGTTACTTACATAAACAAGACAGGAGGAATATGCTCAAAAAGCGCAAACCTTAATCCAGCAGAGGACAACAGCATAAGCGGAAAGCAGTTTTATCAATCCTTAGGAGAGCCTTCAGGAAGCATAGACACGAAATTCGGCAGAATATCATCACAGAATGGAGTCCTTGAAATCTCAATCGCAAACAGCACTGCAACTTTTGAATCAATAAAAATAAGCTATGGCAAACTCGACGACAAAATAACCATTTATGGAGGAAATATATCACTCTCATTCTTAGGCATATCAAAAAACACGAGAATCATCATAGCTGAAGAATGATATGAATAATAAAGTAAAATAAAATCGTCTGATTCTGGTGGTAACTTTTTACACAGGAAGAAAGAATTTCCCTACAACTATTTATATTACTGATTAACCCAAAGAGCCGGGTGGTAACACTATGTTAAGTCTCGTTGTGATAATAGGCGTTGTAGCTATTGTATTTGCACTGTATTTTTTATACTATGTCATGAAGCAGGACACAGGAACTGAAGAGATGCAGAAAATCTCGAATGCCATTAAAGAAGGAGCAAATGCTTTTCTCAAGAGGCAGTATATAACAATCACAATCCTTACAATCATTCTCGCTGTAATTATTTATGGCATATACACATTCACAGGAAAGCCAACACTCGGAAAGCTGACATCCATTGCATTTGTGTTCGGTGCATTCTGCTCTGCATTTGCAGGATATATCGGGATGTGGACTTCTGTCAGGGCAAATATAAGGACAGCAAGCGCATCTAAAACAAGCCTTGGAAAAGCATTGATTGTTGCAATGCGTGCTGGAGCTGTTTCTGGAATCGCAATTGTTGCCATGTCATTGCTCGGAATAGTTGCCATCTATCTTTTGTTTGGAATCGGCCAGGATGCAAAGGATATTCCGTCTCTTCTTGTAGGATATGGATTCGGAGCAAGCTTTGTTGCATTATTTGCACAGCTTGGAGGAGGGATTTATACAAAGGCTGCTGATGTAGGCGCTGATTTAGTCGGAAAGGTCGAGCAGGGAATTCCCGAGGATGACCCAAGAAATCCTGCTGTCATTGCTGATCTTGTTGGGGATAATGTAGGAGACTGCGCAGGAAGAGGAGCTGACTTGTTTGAAAGCACTGCAGCCGAGAATATCGGTGCAATGATAATCGGAGTTGCACTTTATCCTTACTTTGGATTGAACGGCATTTTATTCCCTCTTGTTGCAAGGGCATTTGGATTATTAGCAAGCATCGTCGGGATATTGTCAATATATGTAAAAGAGAATGAAGACCCGATGAAAGCTCTGAACAGGGGCTATCTGATAACAAGTATCCTAGCTGCAATAGCATTTTACTTTGTCACAAAATATATGCTCGGAAACATAATGTTCTTCTATGCAGGTTTAATTGGAATTGTTACAAGCATCCTTATTGTTCTTATTACTATATATTATACAGAGAGCAGCTATCGTCCTGTAAAGTCAATTGCAAAGGCATCCCAGACAGGGCATGCAACAAATATTATATCTGGATTTGCAGTAGCGCTTGAATGCACGGCACTTCCTGTTTTGGTTCTTTCTGCAGCATTGATTTTCTCTTTCAAGCTCGGAGAGTTAAGCGGAATCCCTAACGGCGGAATTTACGGCACAGCAATTGCAACAATGGGCATGCTTGCAACAGCAGCTTATATTCTTGCAATGGATACTTTCGGCCCAATCGCTGATAACGCAGGAGGGATTGTTGAGATGAGCAATTGTCCTGAGAGCATGAAGAAAATCACATCAAAGCTCGACGCTGTCGGAAATACAACAAAGGCATTGACAAAAGGATATGCAATAGGAAGCGCAGCATTGGCATCATTCCTTCTATTCTCTGCTTATCTGGAAGAAGTCCATAGAATTACCGGGAATGTGATGGTTGTTGATTTGTCAAAGGTAAGTGTTTTCGTCGGTGCATTAATAGGGGCAACTCTGATATTCTTGTTCAGCTCATTTGCAATCAGGGCTGTTGGTGATGCAGCTTTCAGCATTGTTAATGAAGTAAGACGACAGTTCAAGGAAATAAAGGGATTAAAGCAGGGAAAGGTAAAGCCTGATTATGCAAGATGCGTTGATATTTGCACAAAGGCAGCATTAAAAGAAATGGTATTGCCTGGATTGCTCGTAGTCGGATTAACAATAGCCGTTGGTTTAATATTGAGGGCAGAGGCAACTGCAGCTTATCTTATGGTCGCAACTATTGCTGGAATCCTGATGGCTCTTCTCATGAATACAGGAGGAGGAGCATGGGATAATGCAAAGAAGCATATTGAAGACGGTGCTCATGGAGGAAAAGGCTCAGTCAGCCACATGGCAGCCATAACAGGAGATACTTTAGGAGATCCATTCAAGGATACTGCAGGACCTTCATTGCATGTTCTGATAAAATTGCTGGGAACAATTACACTTGTGCTGGTGCCTTTGTTTATTTGATTGATGGAAAAAAGAAAATAATTTAATGCCTTTTCATATAGCTTAATCCATCATCATGAGAATCATCCTTCATATAGATATGGATAGCTTTTATGCTTCTGTTGAGATAGCTAAGAATCCCTCTCTGAAAGACAAACCTCTTGTTATCGGAGCAAATCCGAAAGAAGGAAAAGGCAGGGGAGTTGCTATGACATGCAATTATCCAGCCAGAAAATTCGGGATTCGCTCAGGAATGTCAATAAGCATGGCTTACAAACTATGCCCAAATGCAGCCTATCTTCCTCCTGACATGGAACTTTACATCGAGACATCATTCAGGATAATGGAAATTCTAAGAAAATATGCTGACAAGTTTGAGCAGGTTTCAATTGATGAGGCATTTTTAGATATAAGTGAGAAAGCAGATAATTTCGAGACAGCAGAAAAAATTGCAATAGCGATAAAAAAAGAGATATTGGAAAAAGAAAACCTCACATGCTCGATAGGAATTGGAGAGAATAAGCTTATCGCAAAAATAGCATCTGATTTCAAAAAGCCGGATGGATTAACAATTGTGCTTCCTGATAACTCAAAAAAATTCCTTGAACCAATGGCAGTTGATAAAATCCCTGGGATAGGACCAAAGAGCAAGAAAATTCTCGATGAAAACAGAATCAAAATAATAGGGGATATTCAGAAATCAAACATTGCACAACTATCCCTGAAGTTCGGAAATAACTTTGCAGGCTGGATTTATTCACGCGCAAATGGCATTGACGATTCTCCTGTTGAGGAGAAATATGAAATAAAATCAATCAACAGGAACATAACTCTCGAAGAGGATACACTCGATATTAACATAATAAATGACACGCTTAATTTGCTTGCAAAAGAAGTTTATGACGCAGTTAATTCCATCGGCATTTTATTTAAGACAGTAACGCTTCGGGTAAGATATGACAATTTTGAAACATATACTCGTGCAAAATCTTTGGACAATTTTACAGGTAAAGAAGAGCATATCCTAAAAGTCTGCATGGAATTGCTTGCAGGATTTCTTGGCAGGAGAAAAATCAGGCAGCTTGGAATTAAGGTCAGCAATTTTCAAGACAAGAATTCAAAACAGAAAAGCATTCTGGATTATTGAACTAATTACGGAATTATACAATTAAGGAGAATTTCAACAATCTTTATATATACCAAAACATCTTTTCCCTACTTTAATGATACAAAACGTCAAGAAGAGAAACGGGCAGATTGTTCCATTTGACAAAGAAAGGATTGTTCTTGCTATCTACAAGGCATCAAAAGCTGTAGGCATAGACGACATTAATTCTTCAAGGACACTTACCGAAGAAGTTGTGAAAGAGATTGAGAAGAAGTTTAAGGATACAGATGTCCCGACTGTCGAGGAGATTCAGGATATAACAGAGAGCGTCCTCATCCTGAAAGAGCAGGCAAAAACAGCAAAAGCATATATCATTTACAGGCAGAAAAGAACTGAGAGCAGGAAAGCAAAGCAGAATCTTCTCAATGGATTAATTGATGACAGCAAGCTGAGCCTGAACGGATTGCTGATTGCAAAAGAAAGATACCTTCTGAGAGACGAGAATAATATTGTGATGGAAACACCATTGCAGATGTTCAGAAGGGTTGCAAAAACAGCTGTCCAGCAGGAAAGAAAATATGCAAAAGAGCAGAAGCCATTAGAAAATCTCGAGGAGAAATTCTATGATGCAATAGCAAGCTTAAAGTTTATTCCTGGAGGAAGGATTCTTGCTAATGCAGGAACAAACAACAAGATGCTCTACAGCTCTTTTGTAATAATGATTCCAGACAGCATGAAAGGTATTTTCAAGGCTCTTCTCGAGAAAGCCCTTATCCAGAGATTGGGAAGCGGCATAGGATTTTCATTCTCACGGCTAAGGCAGAAAGGCATAAGGATAATGCCAACAAATGCACTTGCCTCAGGACCTGTTGCATTCATTGACTTATTTGACCATGCAACAAGGCTTACAGTCCACAAATCAAACAGGACAGGAGCAAACATGGGAAGCCTGAGCATTGAGCATCCAGATATAATTGACTTCATCACAGCAAAAGACAGGCTCGGGCTTGAAACATTCAACATTTCCGTCGAAGTTACAGACGGCTTTATGCAGGCAGTTGAAAGAGACAGGTATTACGAATTAAAAGACCCCCTTACAGGAAACCCTGTCAAG